>MGOH01000065.1 GCA_001795315.1 Chloroflexi bacterium RBG_19FT_COMBO_48_23 | reverse complement strand
AAGTTTATGGCAACTACTATGGTGTGCCTAAACAAGAAGTAAAGGAAGCCTTAAAACAGGGATTGGACACCATCGTAAAAGTAGATATTCAGGGGGCGACTACAATCAAGAAAATTTTGCCTGATGCCGTATTGATTTTCCTCATGCCCCCATCTATAGACGAGTTAGTTAACCGACTGAAGCAGCGGTATGGATTGTCTTCTGATGAGTTGGACTTGCGATTGAGTAAAGCTCAGGAGGAAATAGAAAGCTTACTCATTTTCGATTATGTCGTAATAAACCATACAGATGATCTGAACCTTACTGTTAACCAGATAAATGCAATAGTTGCTGCTGAGAAGTGTCGGTTAAAACCAAGAGTCGTAAAGTTGTAGGACTATCCAGCGCTGTAAATAATGTAAATATCCTGACAGATACGGAATGGTTGTGCCATTTTGCGCTTAATTAGAGTTCAGTATTCCTAAAATCTCGTTTTCTTTAGCCCTCATCTGTTGGTTCTCGTGGGGAAGTTCATGGTCGTATCCTAAAAGATGCAGTACACCGTGGACAATTAGCAATGCTAGTTCTCGCTCTATACTATTACCCTGCTGTTGGGCTTGTTTGACGGCTTGAGGATACGAAATTACTACTTCACCTAGATGGTGCACCCCATCAGGCGGGTCTACAAACGGGTGTTCAGTTTTTTGATTCGTGCTCGGAGTCATATGGAAGGCGAGTACGTCGGTAGATTTATCATCACCCCGATAGGTTCTATTTAGCTTCTGAATTGTCTTGCTATCGGTGATAACCAATCCTATCTCCGCAGATGAGACAATGCCTTCGGCCTCAAGGGTTTTCAGGACTATTACTTGAAGCCGGTTTTCATTCAGACAAAGATTTAAATTCTGCTTTACAGAGATATTTATTTCTGGCTTGGTCATGATCTATTACCACCAAAGCATCATATCAAAATAGCTTATCCCAATAAAGACCTACCAGCCTTCACTTTGTTGAAAGCAATGAAAAAACTGTGATATATTGAGCTTGGGTTTTATCTGTTTAACTGGAGGGATCGCATAGTGGTCTAGTGCGGCCGCCTGCTAAGCGGTTGCTCCGAGAAATCGGGGTCATGGGTTCGAATCCCATTCCCTCCGCCATATCAGATATAAATATCAGACAAATATTGACTTTCTTAATATGGGCTAATTTATAGCCAAGCCTGTTTGTAATTAATTTGGAGACACTAATCTCAAGACCTTTTGTCCGCTAAACGCTCAACCATAAGCAATTATCCTACTATATACTGGAAGATTGACCAAAATAACTTCGGAGGTACATACGTGAATCAGCCATTGGAAGGAATTAGAGTCTTAGAACTTGGGATGTTTCATGCCGGACCTGGTGGTGCTGCTATTCTGGGTGACCTGGGTGCGGAGGTAATAAAAATAGAACAGCCTGGCTCAGGTGATCCGATTCGAAAGCTGGATTTTGTGGGACATGTGCACCTAGAGCTTGAAGGTGGGCGTAGTATATGGCATGAAGCTGCTAACCGCAGTAAGAAGAGTGTGACCATAGACTTGAATAAGGAAAAAGGCAGGGAAATAGCTTATCGACTGGTAAGCAAGTCGGACGTTTTTCTTGCCAGTGTGCGCAGACCGGCTGTTGAGAAACTGAAGATGGATTATGTCACATTATCCAGTATAAACCCAAAGATTATTTATGCCTGGGTTTCAGGCTATGGTCCAAATGGCCCTGATCGCGATGTGGGTGCTTTTGATTATCAGGGTCAGGGCAGGTCGGGGATGATGTTCTGTGTAGGAGAGCCGGACATGACGCCGCTTGTCTCTCAGTTTGGGATTATTGACCAGGCTACATCGATTATGGCCAGCCACGAGATAATTACCGCTTTATTGATGCGTGAGCGGTTTGGAATTGGGCAGGAAGTACATGTTTCTATTTTGAGCACTGCTCTCTATATGCTCTACTGCAATGTTCTAATTGCTCTTGTTGGCGGTTTCGAAGCACCTCGGCATCAACGGTCAACGGAGCACCCACTTAGAAATTATTACAAATGTGCTGATGGCCGCTGGTTTATCTTAACAGCAGGTATCTTTGACAAGTATTGGCCATCGCTTTGTCAGGCAATAGGACATCCTGAATTGGAGAATGATGAAAGGTTTGACTCAGCTGAGAAACTGCGCGTTAATTCCGAGCAGCTGGTTGCTCTTTTCGATCAGTTTTTTGCTACCCGTCCCAGAGATGAATGGCTCAAAGTCCTTGCCAAATATGATTTACCTGTGGCTCCTGTTAACAGATTATGTGAACTTGTCGATGATCCGCAGATAATTGAGAACGGTTATATTATGGATTTTGATCATCCTAGATTGGGAAAGATAAAGATACCCGGTTATCCCGTCCATTTTAGTAAGACTGATGCTAGAACTAGAATTGCTGCCCCGGAACTGGGAGAGCATACCTCCTCCGTCTTGAGGGAGATTGGTAGCTATTCTGACAAGGAAATAGCTCAATTCAGGGATGAGGGTGTAATTTGATTTTGCCCCTGAACTGCGAAGGAGATTCTGAAAAATCATAATGAATGTGTCTAAGTATTACATTTGGACCATCGGTTGCCAAATGAACAAAGCAGAGTCGCAACGAGTGGCTAATTATCTCGAAATACTAGGCTATCAGGCCGCACCCATGCTACAAAAGGCTGACTTGGTGGTACTCAATACCTGTGTAGTTCGGCAGAGCGCTGAAAGTAAAGTTATTGGCACGCTTGGTTATCTCAAGGGCATTAAGGGTGACAAGCCTGATTTTTCTATTCTAGTTACCGGTTGCTTTGTTGATTCCGATGTTAAGCGGCTTGAGCATAGCTTCCCGCAAGTCGACCTGTTTTTCAAGCCTGGAGATTATGTCGGATTGCGCAACTGGGCTAAAGAGCAAGGTATTGATATACTTGAGGACCTAACAAGTTTGTCTTCAACCAAGAATGTAGCAGTTAGTGCTCTTGTCCCCATTATTCAAGGTTGCAACAATTTCTGTTCTTACTGCGTCGTGCCTTACCGACGGGGTAGAGAGAGAAGTCGACCCATAGAGGAGGTAGTCTGCGAAGTTACAGAGTTGGTAAGGCGTGGGGCAAAGGAGGTCACTTTATTGGGCCAGAATGTTAATTCTTACGGACATGATCTTCCGGCACGGCCTGACCTCGGCAAATTGCTCACAGAGTTAAATTATGTTGACGGGTTGGCTAGGATTCGTTTTCTAACCAGTCACCCCAAAGACGTGACCCAAACGTTTATCCGAGACATCGCTTCCCTGGCTAATGTCTGCGAGCATATAAACCTTCCTCTCCAAGCAGGAGATAATGATGTACTCAAAGCTATGCGAAGAGGGTATACAGTAGAACAGTACCGACAACTTGTTGGTTGCATCCGCGATTGTATCTCTGGGGTAGCCCTGAGTACCGATATCATAGTTGGCTTTCCCGGAGAAAGCGAGGAGCAATTTGTACGTACATTAGCTATACTTGAGGAAATCAGGTTCGATACCGTCCATGTTGCGGCCTACTCTCCACGTCCTAATACCATTGCTTCAAGAAAATATGATGACAATGTTTCGCCTGATACTAAGAAGGAACGCTTGAACAGAGTTGAAATGCTTCAAGCTAAGGTGGCTGGTGATATTAACTCTCGGCTTAAAGGCAAAAAAGTAGAGATTTTGGTGGAGGGTAATAAAGGAGGTAAATGGTATGGACGCACACGGAGTAATAAGCTGGTATTCTTTGAAAGTGATGCTGATTGCCTAGGACGACTGGTAGATGTTACTATAACTAAGACCAGCCCCTGGGCATTGCAGGCATGATCGCAATGGTTGGCAATAAACTAAAAGAGTTTGAATAATGATTTATGATTACATCGTAGTTGGTAGTGGTATTGCTGGACTTTACACCGCCCTTCTAGCCAAAGAGGTAGGCAGTGTTCTCATCTTGACTAAGGGTGGCGTTGAAGATTGCAACACTAGACATGCGCAGGGTGGAATTGCTGCCCCTATAGGAAAGAACGATTCTCCGGAGCTTCATTTCCAAGACACTATGAATGCCGGTGATGGCTTGTGTGACTCTGATGCAGTGCGAATTCTGGTTGATGAAGCACCTGACCGGATTGCCGACCTTATAAAATTCGGTGTTCCTTTTGACACGTTAGATGGAGAGATTGCCTTAACCAGGGAAGCTGCGCATAGTGTTCCTCGCGTAATACATGCTGGCGGTGATGCTACTGGCGAGCATATCGAAGTTACTCTAAGCAAACGAGTGCGCATGTCTTCAATAAATGTCTTAGAATACTGTTTAGCCACCCAGATTCTATTAGAAGCTGGGAAGGTCAAAGGTGTTAGAGCCATCGATTGCCGTACTGGATTAATCGAAGAGTATGAATGTCGCTTTGTCATCCTAGCTACAGGTGGTGCTGGACGACTGTTTAAATATACTACAAACTCTGATGTAGCCACTGGTGATGGTATCGTGCTAGCTTTTCAAGCCGGTGCTGAAATAACTGATATGGAGTTCTTCCAATTTCATCCGACTGCTGTTCGTCTTCCCGGGGTTCCACCATTCCTTATCAGTGAAGCCGTACGCGGAGAAGGCGGAATTTTGCGCAATGTAGACAGCTATCGATTTATGCCCGATTATGTGTCCGAAGCTGAGCTTGCACCTAGAGATGTAGTAGCCAGGAGCATTCTCTATGAGATGAGAAAAACTGGTAGCGACCGAGTATTTCTGGATGTCACTCATATCCCTGCCCGTCGAGTCGCTACACGCTTCCCTCACATTTATCGTTTCTGCCTTGATCATGGTATAGATATCACTAAAGGACTTATCCCTGTAGCCCCAGCTGCCCATTACTTGATGGGTGGGGTTAAAGTCAATACGTGGGGGGAGACAAATATTGAAGGGTTATTTGCTGCCGGTGAAACTGCTTGCACTGGTGTCCATGGTGCCAATCGACTGGCCTCGAACTCTTTGCTTGAAGTTGTGGTTTTCAGTAAACGAATTCTAGAAAGAACTCGGGAGATAGCTAAGGCCGCCCCAACATCGGTTACTGCTAAAACTGATTGCTATCACCTTGAGGAACGAAAAAGGTTAAAGACCGTCTCACGGCTCAATTTATCAAACCTAGAATCTCTTCTTTGGGACAAAGTTGGCATTGTTCGCTCCGGTGATGGCTTGTCTGAGGCTGTGGATATTCTGGCTACCTGGCAGGCTTTGTTGTCTCAGCCAACAGATCGTCCTTCTTATGAGTTGAACAATATGGTATTGAATGCTCGCCTCATGGCTGAGGCTGCTTTGCTTCGCCAAGAGAGCCGTGGTGCTCATTTCCGTACTGATTTTCCTAAATCTTCGCCAGACTGGCAAAAGCATATCGTTTTCATGGCAAGCAATTAAACGTAAAAGATAAGCCGCCACTTCTAACTATCTCAGCTGAAGTGCAAAGCTTGCTCACATCAAAAATAGACTGCTGTGTTATAATTCCATATGGTATTACGACGCAAACCAGAGGAGTGCTTTGTCGGAGGCACTAATTCATCAGAAGGAAGTGGTTATGAAAAAGAGGGTTCATAGTGTGGACATACTTCCAAAATTCGGGCCGTATTCGCATGTTGTGGAAGCAGGTGGATTCTTATTTGTCTCTGGAATAGTTTCTATAGACCTCAAAAAAGATTTAACGATAACTGATGATATAAGGGCGGCTACTGAGCTAGTGCTTAATAATGTGAAGAGGGCGTTAGAGTCGGCAGGTAGTAGGCTCGATAACGTTGTTAAAGTGACAGTTTTCCTGCGGGATATGGCGGATTTTAATAGCATGAACGAAGTTTATAGGACATTTTTCTCTGAAAATCCTCCGGCGCGTTCGTGTGTAGCTGTAAAGGAGATCCCTGGCAATTTTCCTGTAGAGATAGAAGTAATCGCCATAAAGTAAAATTTCAGCGGTAAAGCGATTCCTGAATATTTTGAGATACGAAGCGGAACTGCCATTCAACTTAACTCCAAGTATCAGTTGTCAGATAATAGAAGGCTGGAGGTATCGCCCATGATTTTTGCCAAGATTTTTGGAATGGTTGTAATACCGAAAGGAGAGTATTATGGCTACAGAATCTAAGGGTTGTAAGGAGCTGTTCAATGAGGTTATAGATGCAGGACTGTGTACCTTATGTGGTGCCTGTACGGGTAGTTGTCCTTACTTGGTTTACTATAAAGGCAGGATAGCGCTTTTGGATAATTGTACTAGAATGGATGAAGCGCAATGCTATGATTATTGTCCACGGACTTATATAGACATGAATGCAATTAGTCAAAAGATCTTTGGGGCACAATATGGTGATAGTGAAATAGGTAATGCAGAAGAGGTGTTAATAGCAAAGTCAACAGATACCAGTATCACAGAAAAAGCACAGTATGGTGGTGTGGTAACCACACTCTTATCATTGGCACTGGATGAGGGGCTTATTGAGGGTGCTCTTTTGACGAAGACTTCAGATGATAAGGCTCCGAGTCCTTTTCTAGCTCAGGCTGTTGATGACATACTTCAATGTGCTGGCTCTAGCTACATGGCCTGTCCTGTTTTAGAAAGATATAACCAAATCCCCAAAGACAACGGTGACAAGCTGGGAATAGTTGCCATGCCATGTCAAGTCTTAGCTGTGGCCAAAATGAAAGCAAACCCACCCGAGAATAGAGTTAACATAGGTAATGTTAGGTTGGTTATTGGACTTTTCTGTACCTGGGCATTGTCTCCGCACAACTTCTATCAATTTCTGAAGGAAAATCTTGATTTGTCGAAAGTGAAGAGATTTGATATCCCTCCTCCACCAGCTAACAGATTTGATGTTTTTACTGCGTCAAGCAAAACCTCATTTCCACTGGAAAAAATCAGAAAGTTCACGATGCAAACCTGTGCTTATTGCTTAGATATGACGTCAGAGTTTGCTGATATTTCAGTTGGTTCAGTTGAGGGCATTGAAGGTTGGAATACTGTCATTATTCGCACTAAAATTGGTGCTGAACTTATGGAGATGGCTAAAAAGAAAGGGAAACTTCAAATCGACAAGTTGCCTTCGGCAAACTTGGCACATTTGAAGGAGGCATCCCTGCTCAAGAAGAAGCGTGCATTGAATGAGATCGTCAAGAGGAGTGGTGACAGTAATAACCTGATTTATGTTGGTTTATCTACTAAATTAACCGAAAAGATACTTGAATAGATGGAGCAGCAAACAAGGAGGTAATTGATATGGCTAATATTGAGATTGACGCACCTGGCACCAGTCAGCTTTTTATTGGTAATGAAGCTATTGCCCGTGGAGCATTAGAGGCTGGGATAGGATTTGCTGCTGCCTATCCGGGTACGCCATCATCGGAAATCTTGGGTAGCTTGGCACAGATAGCTAAGAAGATGGGTATCTATGCGGAGTGGTCAATAAATGAAAAGGTAGCTATGGAAGCCGCCGCTGGTGCTTCCTATGCTGGTGTTAGAGCTCTTGCCGCAATGAAGCAGAATGGGATAAATGTGGTGTCTGATTTTCTGGCAAACCTGGTTATGAGTGGTACAGGTAAGGGAGGACTGGTTTTGGTAAGCTGCGATGACCCGTCGGCTATATCCAGCTCCAATGAACAGGATACACGGCCGATAGCTAAATGGCTGGATATTCCACTGGTGGAGCCAGGTGACTTTCAAGAGGCCAAGGATATGACAAAATGGCTCTTTGATCTTGCTGAAGAATTGGGCACTCTATGTATGTTGCGCAGCGTAACTCGCATTGCACATGCCAGGGGTAATGTGAAGCTAGGCGAGTTGCCTGGGAAACAACATAAGGCTTATTTCGACCAGATACACGATTTGAAAAATGTAATGCCTACCAAATTCATGCCAATGCCGAGTTCATTGCGGCATTTCTTCTTGCACATGAAGTTAGACAAGGCGCGTGACAAGTTCGAGTTATCGCCGTTTAATCGTTATGTCGGGCCGGATAAGCCAGATTTGCTGATTATAACTTGTGGGAGCTGTTGGCTTTATTCTCAAGATGCAGTAAAGGCACTGGATTTGGAGGACAAGGTAGGCATTCTAAAATTGGGTACGCTTTGGCCACTTCCAGAGAAATTTATTAATAAGCACCTGGGTAAATCGCAGAAAATCCTGTTTGTAGAGGAAATAGATCCATTTCTTGAGCGGAGCGTTATGGAAATAGTTGCTAATCTACCATCATTGAGTCCGCATCCTACATTCTATGGTAAGCGCTCAGGGCATATAAATGCTTATGGTGAATTAAACCCCAATATGGTTATCAAGGCAATATCCACTGTATTGGAACTAACATATCAGCCTCGTGATGTCGTGTACGGTAACAAAGCTGAAGCAGTTGCCAAAAGCAATGTTCCTGAAAGAAGCATGACCTTTTGCGCTGGTTGTCCACATCGCGCCACATTCTGGGCAATTAGGAACGCGATCAAATTAGATGGTCGTGATGGTGTTGTCACGGGTGATATTGGCTGTTACTCTATGGCATTGGGACCCGCCGGCTTTTTTCAGGTTAGGACGATGCATTGCATGGGTGCTGGGGCTGGTGTGGCTAATGGATTGGGGAAACTAGGACAATTTGGTTTTGACCAGCCAGTACTTGCTGTGGTTGGTGATTCTACTTTCTATCACGCTACTATACCGGCGCTGATAAATGGAATTTACAATCAATCGAAGTTTATCCTTGTTATTCTAGATAACAGCGCTACTGCTATGACTGGTTTTCAACCCCATCCTGGTACCGGGATGACAGCTATGGGAGAGCCGACAAAAGTAATAAGCATGGAAGCTCTATGTCGCTCTTTGGGTGCACGTGTTGAGGTTTGTGACCCCTTTGATTTGGAGAGTACGACAGCGACACTGCTGGAGATGATGGCTGAAGGTGGTGGTGCTAAGGTAGCTATAATGAGACGCCAGTGTGAGCTGGTGAGGGCTAAAAAGGAGAAACCACCATATAAAGTGCACGTAGATGCTGAGAAATGTATTGGAGAGGCTTGTGGTTGTGACAGGTTATGTACCAGAATTTTCCTGTGCCCTGGGCTCATATGGGACAAGAAAACTGGCAAGTCTAAGGTAGACGAAGTTATCTGTAACGGATGTGGCGTGTGTGTAGACGTATGCCCACAAGGAGCTATCATAAAGGAGGCAACATGACTAAAAAACAATTGGTGAAAGATCCACTTAACTTGGTCATTACTGGTGTTGGGGGACAGGGTAATGTAATGATATCTCTAATAATTGGCAATGCATTTGTGAGAGATGGCTACTTTGTGACTGTTGGGGAGACATATGGGGCGTCACAGCGTGGCGGACCAGTCATGAGCCATATGAGAATATCCAAAGAGACTCAGTATAGCCCCTTCATTCCTGATGGTTGCGCTGATATTATCCTTGGTATGGAGCCGGTGGAAACACTTCGGATGCTGGGACGATATGGTAACCCGGGTGTCACCACCATAATAAACCCCAGGCCCATATATTCTATTGATGTTACAGGTGGCCATGCTGAATATCCT
>MGOH01000064.1:3181-6414 GCA_001795315.1 Chloroflexi bacterium RBG_19FT_COMBO_48_23 | reverse complement strand
TGCCAGTATTATCGATATTTTTCTTTTCACGTAGCGAACGCTCCTTTCATTGGTTTAGTTCTAAGACGGGACGAATTGACCAATCCATGTCAGGTTGCCGGTAAGTATGAGTATACCCACAATTATAAGCAGCACACCGCTTACTATAGAAATGACTCCCAGATAGCGGTTTATACTCTTCCATAACGGCATGATTGCTCCCCAGACTAATCCCAGAATGATGAAAGGAATACCCATGCCCATGGAGTAGACGGCGAGCAATAGAGCGCCTTCTGCCACGGTTTGAGTGCTCCAGGCTAAGGTCAAGATGGCGCCTAATATGGGACCGATGCATGGTGTCCAGCCTAAGGCAAAGGCAGCTCCAATACCGATGGAGCGGAGGTAACCGGGGTTGCTGCCGGTTGGCGCGCTGATGCGTTTTTCGTAGTTCAGCCAGGGCAATTTGAAGGCGGCTATAAGAAATATGCCAAAAGCGATGATCAGGCCGCCAGATATCTGGCGCAGAAGAGTTGAATAGGCGGTTATGGTGGTGCCTATTAGACCAACTGAGGCACCCAGACCGATGAATATTATAGAGAAGCCGAGCACGAAGCTGAGGCTATGGAACAGAGCTGGGAGGTAGCTTCTCCTAGTATTGGGGTCGATGGCGGTAACGCCAGCCAGATTGGCTAGATATGCCGGCACCAGGGGTAAGACACATGGCGAGAAGAAGGAAAGCAATCCACCGCCAAAAGCGACAATATAGGAAATTTCTGTCATTTACTGTCCTATTTCGCCAGCGCGCTATCCAGCAGTTTTTTTAGCTGGTCTTTGGGCTGATAGCCGATGGCATGCTGTACAGGTTTTCCGTCTCTGAATACTATAATGGTTGGGATGCTCATAACTCCGAACTTTGAAGCTACGAATGGAGCTTCATCTACGTTCACCTTGGCAAATTCTATTTTCCCTTTGTAGTCCTTGGCTAATTCCTCCACGATGGGGGCAACAGCCCGGCATGGTCCGCACCATGGTGCCCAGAAGTCAACCAGCACTGGCTTTTGTGAATCTAATACAGCTTCTTGAAAGCTATCCTGGTTAACGTTAGCTATGTTTTCTGACACAGTCTCAGCCTCCTGAATTCGTTATTTGGATGACTGCACTTTTACTTTTCTGTCTGTGCAATAGTAGCACATTCGATGCAGGCATTATTAACAATGTAGCTATTGCTAGCTACAATACAATCTTTTAAGGTGGCTTTCTCTCCCATTGTAACATTTTGCCATAGAATTGAATTTTCTATTATAGCATCATCCTTTATGGTGCAGCCTGTACCAATAACCACTGGCCCTTTGAGTTGAACATCCTTGCCAATTGTGCAATGGCTGTCCACCAGTATTGGTCCGGTCAATTTGGCTTGTGGGTGCACGGATGCCTCTTTATTTATCCGGACCTCCTCAGGTTTAAAGGCAACCTGGAGGCTTTTGCCGAACATCAAATCACTGTTAAGTTGTAAGTATTGCTCTGGAGTCCCGGCGTCAATCCAGTAGGCATCGGTTGCATAGCTGAAAACAGGTTCCCCTTCAGCTAGGAGTTCGGGAAAGACATCGCGTTCAAACATGAAACGCTTGCCCTTGGGAATACGTCTGAGGACTTGTCTTTCTACAATGTAAACGCCGGCATTTATCATGTTACTTGTAACCTGCTCGCGCTTTGGTTTCTCGATGAAGCGGGTTACCCGTTGATTGCTATCGGTTTCAACAACGCCGAATCGAGTCGGGTCTTCTACAGGTGTTAAGGCGATGGTTACCTTGGCTCCTTTGTCTCTGTGGAATTGGAGCATGTCGGTCAGGTTGAGGTCGGTGAATATATCGCCATTCATGATAAAGAAAGTGTCGTCTATGTACTGCTCAGCATATTTGATAGCTCCGGCAGTGCCCAGCGGCTCTGTTTCGACGCTGTAAACAAGATTGGTGCCGAGTTGGCTGGCATCGCCGAAATAATCTGTAATGCAGTCGGGTTTATACCCCAGAGCTAAAATAATTTCTTTTATGTTGTGATTGCTGAGGTAACGGATGATATACTCGATGAACGGTTTATTCAGGACCGGTACCATGGCTTTCACTGTGGTATATGTTAGAGGGCGCAGCCTGGTACCTTCACCACCAACAAGGATGACTGCTTTCACCGGGGCTTTAGCTTGCTCCTCTCAGTTTTCACCTGAATACTTCACCTGATATTTTACTCCATTTACCCTGTCGTGGCAAAGTTCATTCGGTCTGCGCATAGAAGCAGAAGAATTGTTTTGCGTTATTGGTGGTCTGTTGAGCTATAGTGGACTCGTTAATTTCCTTTAGCGTCGCAGCAGCTTCCAGGCTTCTAAAGACGTCTGCAGGCTCGGAACGGTACCTGTTTTCCCTTCCGTATATCACCGGACAGTCTGTCTCCAGAAACAGTTTTTCCGGCGGTGTTTCCCTGATAGCCCGTCTGTGCTCCTCATGGTATTCCGCGGCTGGAGTGGCTGAGATGAAGTAGCCGGCTTCGATTATATCTCTGAGCACGCTGGAGAAGCCGGTGAACCAGTGGAAAACAGCTTTTCCAATGCCGGCCTCTCTCACCATCTCAAAGCTGTCTTTCCAGGCGTAGCGACTGTGGATGATGACCGGTTTTGCATGTTGCCTGGCTAAAGCCAGAAGGCGTTTCAGCGCCTCTTTTTGTAGCTCTTTCGAGGCTACTTTTACAACCCTTTTATCATAGTCCAGCCCTATTTCTCCTATTGCCACGATATGTGTCATTTTTTCTTCTATGAATTCTAGGGTGGTGTCGATTTGGAGGGAATCTAAGTTGCCCAGTTCCCACGGGTGTAGACCAAGTGCTGGGTAGGCGAAGACGGGATTGTTCAGGCAGATTTCCATTACCTTCTGGTTTGATTTGTGATTTGAGCCGACGGCGACAACAGCTATAACGCCAGCCTCTTTGGCTTTGCTGAGCGCAGGTTCAAGATTTTCCAGCTCATCAAGATGAGCGTGTGTGTCAATGACCTGGAGCAATCCCTCTCCTTTTAAGGTGATAGCCTTGCCATTTCTTCTATCTTCTCTTCGATGTAGGCAATGACCAGGTTCGGCTGCATGGTGCCTTTTTCGGTTACTATGCCGGTTACCAGGTTGAGCGGGGTCTTATCGAAACCTGGCTCTATCTCAGGTGATTTTACCACGTAACCATGGATGTCGAACTTGGCACTCTCGCAGACAACATAG
>MGOH01000064.1:0-3170 GCA_001795315.1 Chloroflexi bacterium RBG_19FT_COMBO_48_23 | reverse complement strand
TTTGTTCCTGGCTGCTTGAGCGAGTATGGCTGTCGGCTTCCCGTTAATAAGATAGCCGTCGGCTGTTATACTGTCAGCGCCGACTATGGCTCTATCTGCTTTGGATATTCGAAATTGTATGTTTTTATCACTTACTATCTCTGTTGGAATCTGGTGTTTCATGAGATACTCGGCGGTTATTTCCCCGTAAGCTTTATCTTTGAATCTGGACTCAGCGACGATAACGCGGAATTTTGTCTCTCTCCGCATAGCCAGTTCCATGACCTTGCACACAGTAGAGCTGTAGCTGCAGGTTATCACCGTATCGAGGTCGCCGATGATGCCGCACCCGTACTCAACGGACTTAGAGATGGCTCTTGTGGCTGATTTTAAGAGTTCCTTTCCCTTGATTCGGGCGAAGCTTTTCATGGAGTCTAAGTCCTTCTCATCTTGAGATTTGACGATAATCTGATGCAGAAACTGGTTGGCATAGTTGGCTATAGGAGTTAGGCTGGGCCTGGCTCGTATAAGTTCTTCGGCTACAGTTTTTATCTCCTGGGCAAAGTCGGCAACAGTTACAGCCTGACTTTCACTCACGGCCAAGTTTAAAGTGCTGATGGCTTGTAGCGCCAACCAGCTAGCACCGTGAACTCTGTCCCCCTTGAGTTTGCTGATTTTTTCGGCTACTTTGGTATTCACGCTTATATCTTTTGGTAACTGCAGGGTTTATATTCCACCGTTATTCTATTTATTCCCCAGTTACTAAACGCTTGCAACTATCATTCCGTTATAGCTAATGTGGCAAGTATATCATTAAACTGAAGTTAAGGTTTAATATTATTGCTTGACGGCCTCGAGTTTAAATGGCAGAATTTTACTGTAGGGGGAGTTTAATGGTTGAGGGGGTTCTGAGGGCGAAATTCTCAGGTTCTCTGGTTGGCACTGCGGTTGGGGATGCTGTAGGTGCCGGTTTTGAGGGAAGGAGTGCGGCTGACTCCGAGGCGATTGAGGCTGCGGCTGCTGAACGGGAACTTCTGGCCTATACCGATGATACCCACATGATGATAGGCGTGGCTGAATCATTGGTGCACAGGGAGGGTTTTGACGGTGAGCATATGTCGCGCGTATTTATACGGAATTATGAGTGTGAGCCATGGCGTGGCTACGGGCCGGGACCGCCTAGCGTATTTCGGATGATAAGGGCTGGTGAAGCCTGGGATAAGGCGGCTGAGAAATTGTACCATGGCGGCTCTTATGGCAATGGCTCGGCGATGAGGATTGCGCCTGTAGGAGTTTTATATCATGATGATTTGGCTATGCTGAAAGAGGTAGCTTACAGGTCGAGTCGGATTACCCATAGCCATGAGTTGGGTAAAGAAGGGGCAGCTTTGCAGGCATATTCGGTAGCTCTGGCTGTAAGTATGGAGCCAGCGAAAGGCTTTGACTCACGGAAATTTTTAGCCGAGTTATATGAGTTTGTTCAGCAGGAAGCCTACAAGCGGAAGTTGGCCAGAGTTGGGGCGCTACTGGGTGAAGCGGATAAAGCTACGGTAGCTGCCGATATCGGTAATGGCATCGAAGCTTTTAACTCGGTGCCCACGGCTATATATTCTTTTCTGGCCCATCCTCATTCTTTTGAGGAGGCAATACTTTTTGCTGTCAGCCTGGGTGGCGACACTGATACCATAGCGGCGATGACCGGGGCTATAGCCGGTGCTTATTTGGGCTTAGACTCTATTCCGGATAAATGGCGGTCGAAGCTTGAGAATAGGGCATATATAGAAGAGTTGGCGGCAGTGCTGTACGACGTCTGGACCCAAAAGAAGCGCGTCAAATAGCTCTAGATATGCAGCTCGATTATGTCATTATCTTGTAGGACATGGTCTTGACTGACTCTCTGTCCATCGAATTTTCCTGAGCCCCAGACCAGAGCGTATTTCATTTTGCTCTTAAAGTCTTTGTGAATTTCTTCGGCGGCCTCTTTTACCGTGCTGCCTCTTTTCAAAATTACCGGGTCGGTCAGGTCAACTTTTGCTCCCGGACTTTTGGTGTGGACGCGTATAATATCCAGGGCTTTAAAAATCACGCTCTTGAACACTTCTATGTTGTTGCCTTCCGAGGCGGAGATGGAAATAACCGGGAAGTGTGCGCTGTACTGAGAATCCAGTTTCTTGGCGCCGGCACCTGAATTTTCCAGGTCGCTCTTGTTGGATATGATTAGCATTTTCCTTTGACGTTTACCGATGGTTGCCTCTGTAATCTTAGTGGATACGGGCACTATGCCTATGTTTTCCAGCTCCTGGAGAGTCGTCTCTACTTGTTTTATGGGATTGTTGCTCAAATCCACGATGATGGCTACCAGGTCGGCATTCCTGGCGATGTTATTCAGCCAGACGCGGGAATCCTTGCCTGTCACCGTCGGCGTGTCAACTAGTTGGATTTGAATATTTTCGAATTTCATCATGCCTATATTTGGAGATTTGGTGGTGAAAGGGTATTCCGCTATTTCGGGCATGGCATCGGTGACGGCAGCCAGCAGTTGTGATTTGCCCACGTTAGGCAGCCCGACCAGGGCTACCTGTCCGGCGCCTTCTTTCCTGATATAGAAGCTGGCTCTGCTGGTGGCAGCCTTTCTCTCCGCCTCTTCGGTGAGCTTGGCTATTCTTCGTCTCAGGTCGCCATACAGGTGGTCGGTGCCCTTGTGCTTGGGCATGATGGCAATCATGGCTTCCAGAGCCTCGATTTTCTCCTCCGGATTCTTAGCCTGCCTGAGGCGCTTTTCAGCATCAAAATATTGCGGTGGTAAGTTTGCCGGCATAGTCTCTCAACCCGTTTACTAGCTTAATTCTAGCATAATCCCACTCGGGAGATTAAGGTTTAGCTTGTTGCGAAACTCCAATGTGGTAGAATTAAGGCATGGAGTTGCTCAGGTCTCTGCAATTTCTTTCGATGGGAGTACTTAAGCGCATTTATTGGCTACTCCCCACATTATTGCTTGACCCGTTCGACTTGGTTGAGAGGTTGTGTAAAGTAAGCTATGAAGTACCTCAATGGGCAATATGGACTTTGTTTAGTCTCGGGTGGGCGATTGCCATTACATTAACTTATCATGATTTGCGCATGCAAAAAATTAACTTAGAGAAACCGCCTAATTGGATTGAAGCTTATAAGAAGACACATCGGAAGCTGCC
>MGOH01000063.1 GCA_001795315.1 Chloroflexi bacterium RBG_19FT_COMBO_48_23 | reverse complement strand
GTAGATAAAGTTCTGGCTTTTATTTCACCAATCATAATTGGTGGGGATGGAGCCAAGAGCGCTGTCGGTGGTAACGGTGTTAATAACGTCGCCGATGCTCTCCGCCTGAATCGGGTGAAGGTAATCGAATTCGGTGATGACGTTTTGATCAGTGGCTATGTAGGTGACAGATAGCAATGTTTACCGGGATAGTTGAAGAGATCGGTATAGTCAGAGAGATTAGTACTGGGCGCTTGACCGTCGAGGCAAAAAAGGTGCTTGAAGGCACCAAGCCAGGTGATAGCATAGCTATCAATGGAACTTGTTTAACGGTAACATCGATAAGCAAGGATAACTTTTCTGTTGAAGTTATGCCCGAAACAATCAGGCGCACCAATCTTGGTAGGCTCCATTATGGCGACTCGGTGAATTTGGAAAGAGCTATGCCGGCTGAAGGACGCTTCGGGGGCCATTTTGTGCAAGGACATGTGGATGATGTCGGCAAAGTCCTGTCATTGCGGCCTGAAGAGGAGGCTTTTATTGCCAGGATTTCAGCCCCGGCCCATTTGATGCCTTATATAGTAAATAAGGGCTTTATCGCTGTTGATGGTGTTAGTCTTACTGTTATTGAATGTGATGATTTTTCCTTCTCGGTCTCTCTGGTGACTTATACTAGCGAACATACTACCTTGAATAACCTGAAACCCGGTGATATGGTTAATATTGAGGTGGACATTATTGCCAAGTATGTAGAGCGGCTTAAACAGAGAGATAATCTTGGCGTAACGTTGGATTTTCTTGAGGAGCATGGCTTCTTAAAAGCGAGGTGAAATTTAATGGCGTTTGCTACTATTCCTGATGCAATCGAGGATATAAAGGCTGGCAAATTTCTTATCATAGTCGATGATGAAAACCGTGAGAATGAAGGCGACCTGGCAATTGCTGCTGAGCTGGTCACTCCAGAGGCAATTAACTTTATGGCCAGAAACGCTCGTGGACTTATCTGCTTGCCTATAACTGGTAGTCGCCTGGATGAATTGAGAGTCCCACTCATGGTTCAGGAGAATACGGCAAAGTTCTCGACGGCTTTCGCCGTGTCTATAGAGGCTAAACACAGGACTTCTAGCGGTATTTCTGCGCATGACCGTGCTGCAACCGTAAAGGTTGTGCTCGACCCCAATACTAAACCGGAGGATTTGGCTCGTCCCGGACATACCTTTCCTATTCGAGCCAGAGAAGGCGGTGTGATGGTGCGTGCTGGCCATACCGAGGCCATAGTGGATTTAGCTAAGTTTGCTGGGCTTTACCCGGCTGGTGTTGTCTGCGAGATTATGAATGAAGATGGTACTATGGCCCGCTTGCCTCAACTTGAGGTTATGGCAGATAAGTTTGGAATTAAGATTGTGAGTATAGCCGATTTGATAACCTATCGTCGCCGCAATGAGAAGTTTGTGGAAAGAATAGCAGAAGCCAAATTGCCCACAAGGTATGGCGACTTCGTCGTTATCGCCTATAGGAGCAAGGTTGACCCGGATGAACAGGTGGCTTTGGTTAGGGGCGATATATCAGGTGATGAGCCGGTGCTGGTACGAGTCCACAGTGAATGTCTTACCGGTGATGTTTTTGGTAGCCTGCGATGCGATTGTGGAGGCCAAATCGCATTGGCAATGGAGAAGATAGCTGCTGAAGGACGTGGGGTCTTTCTTTACATGCGGCAGGAGGGTAGGGGCATAGGTTTCCATAACAAACTGCGGGCTTATGCTCTTCAGGACCAGGGTTTGGATACTGTGGAGGCTAACATTGCGCTGGGTTTCGAACCCGATTTGCGAGATTATGGTATCGGAGCCCAGATCTTAGCCGATTTAGGTTTACATAAGATTCGTTTGCTAACCAATAATCCGAAAAAGGTAATCGGCCTGGAGAGCTATGGGCTTCAGATAGTAGAGACTGTGGAATTGAGGACGCCTCCAACCCCGTACAATTTGGAATATCTGAAAACTAAGCAGAAGAAGCTGGGACATCTATTAAAGGTGGACGAAGCTGTTGAGTCTTAACTTGTGAATTAAGGAGGGTAAGTTACATGGCTAAGAACTACGAAGGCATGTTGTTAGGTAAAGGGCTAAAATTTGGCGTGGTTGTTTCGCGTTTCAATGAGGTTATAACTGCAAGGCTGCTTGATGGGGCGAAAGACGCTTTTCTGCGCCTTGGCGTTGGTGAGCAGGATATAGATGTCGCCTGGACACCAGGCTCTCTGGAGATTCCTCTGGTTGCTAAGAGGCTAGCAGAAAGTGGCAGGTACAATGCTGTTGTTTGTCTCGGAGCTGTCATTCGTGGTGGCACGTCTCATTTTGAACATGTAGCTTCCGAGGTGAACAGAGGCATCTCACGCATTAGCCTGGATACCGGAGTGCCTGTCATTCAAGGCATAATAACCGCAGATACTCTGGAGCAGGCTATCGAGCGAGCTGGAGCTAAAGCAGGCAACCGTGGCTTTACGGCAGCCTCAAGCGCCATCGAAATGGCAAACCTGCTTAAGAGCATTGGAAAGTAAGAAGCTGTTACGTAACCTTATATACGTGGTCACCGGCTCTCACGCGGTCGGTTACTTTGATACCAATAGCATCTCCAGCGTTGCCCTCGGTCACATTAGCGTTGTTAACCTGCATTGACTCAACGGCAAATTCAATGTCTGTTGTGTGCCCTTTGATATGAACCTTGTCGCCGACTTTTAATGAGCCGCTTAGCGTTATCCCGGCTACCACAGGCCTGGCGAAGAAGTCACTTACCTGCCCGATCTCAACCTCTGCCATATAAGGTCACCTCCTTTCCTCTTCTCTATTAGTATATGTTTCTGTGTGGAATAAATCAATACTTAGTAATTGGCATAATGTCTTCAGCATTGACAGCCATGGTCGCAGGTGCTAACATTTTCCGGGCTCTGTAAGTAGGGGGCATTTTGAAGGGGCTTGAGGTTGAAAGGAGGCCATATAGGTAGGTATTTAGTTTGCTGCTGTTAGCCGTGAAAAAGTTTAAAAATCTCAAACAAGGAGGATACCATGGCTTATGAAAATTTAATTGTTGAACGGGAAGAGAATATTGGCATAATCACATTGAACCGTCCGCCGGCCAACCCGATAAACCTCGGTTTGCTCGATGATCTTGAAGCGGCTCTGAATGAATTTGAAAAAGATAAGGCGATAAGAGCCCTAATCATAACAGGTGCTGGCGAAAGGAGCTTTTCAGCAGGTTTTGACGTGAAGACTGGTGGAACCCCGGAGGGTGAGAAGGCTATGACCAAAGGTCAGGTGGTATTTGGTCAAATCGAGAAATATTCTAAGCCTGTGGTTGCGGCCATAAATGGCTTTGCTCTTGGCGGTGGCTGTGAATTGTCGATGGCGTGCCACTTCAGGCTGATCGCTGATTCCGAAAAAGTGTTCATGGGCCAGCCTGAAATCAACCTGGGTATTATACCCGGTTGGGGTGGAACTCAGAGGCTGCCCAGATTGGTGGGGAAGACCAAGGCACTCGAGATGATGCTGCTTGCAACGAGAGTCAGGGCGGATGAGGCTTTAAGTATCGGTCTGGTAACTAAGGTCTCTAAGCCGGAGGAGCTTATGAAAGACGCTAAAGAGCTCGCCAAGGCACTGGCTAAGAGGGCACCGATTGCCGTGCAGGTGATTCTCGATGCGGTGACCCGCGGACTTGAGACAACTACTGATGAAGGAATCAAGATCGAACTGGCAGGGTCCCAGCGGGTGGCGAAGAGCAAAGACGCTATGGAAGGAATTATAGCGTTTATTGAGAAGCGCGAGCCAGTTTTCACAGGTGAATAGCCGTTCTAATGCGGCACCTAAAATAGAAAGGAGATTTTTGCAATGAAAGTAGAAGACATCAAAAAGATTGCAGTCATGGGTGCTGGTGATATGGGGCATGGAATCGCTGAGGTAGCCCTGCTAGCCGGCTACAAGGTTGCCATGCGAGACATCGAACAGAGATTTGTCGACAAGGGGCTTACCAGAATCAAAGAGAGCCTGGATAAGCTTACTGAAAAGCAGAAAATCACTGCAGATAACAACAAGGCGATGGTGGCAAATATAGAGACCTTTGTTGATATAGACAAGGCTGTCAAGGATGCCGATTTTGTCATCGAGGCCGTTCCCGAGGTTATGGACCTCAAGAAGCAAGTTTTTGAGGCACTGGATAAGGCAGCGCCGAAACATACGATTCTGGCTTCAAATACTTCCAATATGAGCGTCACGGAAATAGCTGCTACCACCCAGCGACCGGAGCAGGTCGTCGGCATGCACTTTTTTAATCCTGCTGTACTGATGAAGCTCGTTGAGATCATAAAGGGAGATAAGACCAGTGAAGAGACGATGAAAGTTGCCTATGACTTGGCGCTGAAGATGAACAAGGTCCCGGTCAGGGTTGAGAAAGACTCCATAGGCTTTGTTTACAACAGGGTCAATGCCCCAAATGGAATTCTCCTCGGTGAAATAATCGAAAGAGGCTGGGCTACCCCCGAAGAAATCGATGCTAAAATGAGAAAGATGGGCATGCCTATGGGGCCGTACGAGCTGATGGACTATGTCGGATTGGATGTTGCCTATCATAGCGCTAGTTATTTTGCCGAACGGTTGTCGCCGGACTTTAAGCCGCGTAAGTGGATGAAAGCGAAAATGGATGCCGGCACTTTGGGCAAGAAGTCAGGGAAGGGGATTTTCGATTGGTCTAAAGGGAGACCGGAGATAGACTTATCCAAGGCTAAAGAGGATTTCGACCCGACCGACATGATTGCCATACAGGTGAATGAAGCCACGAAACTGCTCGAGGACGGAGTGGTAAAGAGCGCGGATGAGATCGATAAGGCGATGGTTAACGGAGGCGGAGCAGTATTTGGTCCATTCCAGCTTGCCAAGGGAATAGGATATGACAAGCTGGCTCAGAGATGCGACGAGTTGGCTAAGAAGTATGGCATTAAGACCTTTGAGCCGACTGAGACATTGAAGAGCGGGAAGATTTAAGCCCACAATCAAATAACTCATAAGTAGGACTATAAAAAATCGGGGTCTACATTTCGTTAATGTAGACCCCGATCGGTTATTGTGAAGGTTCCAGCTATTATTCGGATTGATTATTACAGATACCAGACAAGAGCTGTAATTGTCACACTCAGCATGCCGATACAGGAAAGAATCATTCCGCTGAACAGGCTCAGGAGCTGTTTGTCATGAGTAAGGACGGCTGTGAACTTGTTTATTTTCTTCATCTCAGTTACCTCCTTGTTACCTCTTATTACTTATAACGGTTAAGCGCTAAATTCGTTTGGTCAATAACTTCTATATATATTATCTGCTTTATATCGCTTGAAGTGAATCGGGCGTCAGTATGATTTTCAATCGTAGAAATGACTTACGACTAATGGCTATGGTTGCCAGCCATTCTTCCTAGTCCTTTTGTAGGAGTGGTAATATAATAAGAATGTAGGAAGGTCTGCAGGTGTTGGCGATAGTTACAGAAATCATAGCCGGAGTGTATCTGCTCAGTGGCTTTTTGGGTGCTGGGGTTTGGGGTGCTAATGCATACCTGCTGGTAGATGATGACGGTCTGACGCTTGTGGATACCGGATTTTTTGGTCGGGCTGACCGAATACTGGAGCAGATAAAAGAGCTGGGCTATTCGCCTTCTGACATAAACAGAATTATCATTACGCATCACCACGCCGACCACGTTGGCAGTCTGGCTGAGTTGAAGCGGGTTACGCAAGCAGAAGTTATCGCTCATCCCGCTGATGCTCCGTACATTGACGGCAGGTTGTCCCAACCCGGGCCGGCAAGACCGCAGTGGTTGGGCAAGCTTTTGGCTCGTTTTAGCTGGCTGTGGTCTACTGAGCCGGTGGTGGTGGATGTGCTGGTCAACGATGGTCATGAGCTGCCGATATTGGGTGGTGTTAAAATACTGCATACCCCGGGGCACACGCCCGGCGGCATCTGCCTGTATTTGCAGGACAAGGATTTGC
>MGOH01000062.1:6398-8713 GCA_001795315.1 Chloroflexi bacterium RBG_19FT_COMBO_48_23 | reverse complement strand
GACAGCCAAGACCACCAAGATAGCAGGACACCGGACTTAATGGCTGAGCGGACAAACGAAGCATCAATAACGATTGGCAAGCCAGGCTATGCCTGGCTTGCCAGCATCTGAACCGCAAGCACAGCAAAACACTTTGAGATATAATAAGAAGACTGCAAACTTACTAACTACCGAGGTAGGTCATGACAACTATACTGGTCGTCGACGATGAGCCGAACATCTTAGAACTCGCCAAGCTCTACCTTGAGCAAGAAGGATACCGTGTAGAAGGGGTTGGTAACGGCAATGATGCCCTTCAAAAGCTAAACTCGACTAAGCCATCACTCATCGTCCTTGACTTAATGCTACCTGACATAGATGGCTTTGAGGTATGTCGTGAGATCCGAAAGAAAAGCGATATCCCCATCCTGATGCTTACTGCCCGGAAAGAAGATGTGGACAAAATAGTCGGGCTCGAACTCGGGGCCGACGACTATCTGACAAAACCATTCAACCCGCGAGAACTGGTAGTCAGAGTCAAGGCAATCCTTCGCCGCTACAAGTCTGGACTTAAACCCAGTCAAGTCATAGAAGTCGGTAATCTACACATTGACATGGCTCGCCGCGAGGCAACTATAGATGGCCAGCCAGTCAAACTCCGAACTAAAGAGTTCGACCTGCTGGCAACTCTGGCTCAAAACCCGGGAATCGTCCTGACCAGAGACAGACTTCTTGAAATGGTTTGGGAAACCGATTACTACGGAGAAACGCGCACCGTCGACATCCATATTAATCACCTCCGGGACAAATTGAGCGGAGCAAATGCCTCGATAGAAACAGTACGAGGTATAGGCTACAAAATGACATTGAAATCACGAGCACCAAGCGACTGAAAACAGGGCTTTTAGTCACAGAAAAAGCCGTTCCGTAAATAGAGGTTTATGATGAGCCTGCGCACACGTCTGATACTAACATATGTTTTAATCATAATCTTATGCTTAAGCATAGTCGCCGCTTCCCTTGCAGTTCTGCTTGGTGACCAGATCAACAGGCTTGCAATGGCACGCCTGGCCGACATTGCATTGCCCATCTACGTCCAGTTTAGAGCAGCCGCCAGAAGCCAGGCTTCGTTGAACCAGGCATGGGCCAATTTGCAGGAAATGTCACAGGAAACCGGCACTTACATTTTTCTTCTCGACGCTAAAGATATCATCATCAGGCAAGCAATTCCCGAGGATAGTTCCTGGATACCCCCCTCCAAGCTAGAAATCAAAAAGCCAGCCGCCGTTAGAACCACACCCTACCGTGGAACCTATGTAGCACCTGGTGGAGAGAGATTCATATTCGTCGCCCAACCGCTTACCGGATTGTTCAAAACACCAAGTTCAAATAATCCTGAGACCATGGTACTGGCATTACCTCGCCGGGAGGCTCTGTCAATCTGGGCTGACTTTGCTAAACCATTCCTCTGGGCAGGCCTGGCCGCACTGGCTGTCTCCATACTTATAGCATTTTTCCTGGCTCGCTCCGTCTATGTTCCAATCAGACGCGTGACAAACGCCGCCGAAGAAATAGCCCACGGCAATTATGAACAAGAAGTCCCAGAGGCTGGACCTAAAGAAGTCAAAGGATTAGCCACAAGCTTCAACCAGATGTCCAGGCAGGTGAAACATTCTCAACAGATGCTGCGCGACTTTGTAGCCGATGTCTCCCACGAGCTAAGAAGTCCACTTACCTCAATCAAGGGGTTCGCCCAGGCCATAGTCGATGGAACTGCCAAGGACAAGGAAGCTCAACTTAAAGCCGCCACTGTCATCGAGGACGAGTCGAGGCGTATGATGCGACTGGTGGAGGAACTGCTCGAGTTTTCCAGACTTGAATCCGGACAGATAACTATGGCCAGGGAAGCGGTAGATTTGAAAGAAGTTTTACAGCAGTGCCATGAGATTTTCCTCATGCGGGCGGAAGAAAAAAACATACAACTGAGAACAGAGATTGAGCTTTTGCCGCCTGTAGTCGGCGATATCGACCGCCTGGAACAGGTCTTCAACAACTTGCTCGATAATGCCTTGAAACATACTCCTGTGGAGGGCAAGGTAAGCGTAGTTGCCCGGCAAATCCACCCCAACTTCATCGAAATTGCCGTAACCGATACTGGCCCGGGGATACCGGCTGAGCAGATGAGACATGTATTTGAGCGCTTCTATAAGGCCGACACACCGGCAGGTAAAACTGGTGCTGGCCTCGGCTTAGCTATCGCCAGACAGATAGTGCTGGCCCACGGAGGAGATATCAAGGCTAAAAGCACCCTGGGGCAGGGAACTGAATTTCTGGTC
>MGOH01000062.1:4240-6378 GCA_001795315.1 Chloroflexi bacterium RBG_19FT_COMBO_48_23 | reverse complement strand
TATTTCGCCACAAACTCCTCATAGCTAGGACACAACATCCGCAACACGCAATCTTCACACCGTGGCCGTTGAGCTTTGCATGTCCTCCTGCCATGCTCTATCAGCAAAACGTGAAGCCGGTACACATCCTGAGGCGGCACAAGACCCTCAAGCAGCCTGTGTGCTTGCTCCACAGAAACCCTGGAGCCAACCAGCCCCAGCCTTTTAGCCACGCGGAAAACATGCGTATCTACCGGCAAAGCTGGCATACCCAGAGAGAAAAGCAATACGCAGCTAGCTGTTTTCATGCCCACCCCGGGCAACTGCCTCAGCCAGTCCCTGCCTTCATCCACAGGCAGCCTCCTCAAGAAATCCAGTTCGAAATCACCGCGCCTTCGCCGTATTTCCTCCAGTGCCTGCTTGATATACCTGGCTTTAACTACACCCAGACCACCAGCTTTAATAGAATGAGAAATAGCATCAACGCTGGCATCAGCCATATCTTCCCAACTGCCAAAAGAAGCCAAAAGCTGCTCAAAAGCTTGCCCGGAGTTCCTGTCCGACGTGTTCTGAGAAAGAATCGTCTGAACCAGCACCGCTATCGGACTCTGCCGCCGTTGCCAATTGCGCTTGCCATACTCAGCACTCAACAATTTAATGACTTGCTTAACGCTTATATCGCTCATTTAGGCACTATTATACACTGCGATTTATTTATAATTAAGCCAAATACTAGGACACAACAACCTTTTTGGTGCTATAATTATCTCACTAGAAATGGTAGGGGTGACTAATGGATGAACTCAAGGTCTTCACCGGCAACGCCCACCCGACGCTAGCTCAGGCAATATGCGAATATCTCAAAATACCCCTGGGCAAAGCTGAGGTCTTCGAATTCCGCAATGAGAACATCTTCGTTCGCATCCAGGAAAACGTCCGTGAACGAGACGTCTTTGTCCTCCAAACGTTATGCACCCCGGTCAACAAGAACCTGGTAGAACTCCTTATTATGATCGATGCCTTCAAGCGAGCTTCTGCCGGTAGAATCACCGCTGTCATACCTTACTACGCCTACGGCCGCACAGATAAGAAAGACCAGCCTCGAGTGCCTATAACCGCCAGGTTGATAGCTGACCTGCTCACCACCGCTGGCGCCAACCGCTTATTGACCATAGACCTTCATGCCGCCCAGATTCAGGGCTTTTTCAATATACCGGTTGACGAATTAACCGCTCTCTTCATACTCAGCGACTACTGGAAACAGAAATCACTGGACAACCTGGTGGTAGTTGCCACCGATATCGGTATATCAGCACATGCCCGCGATATGGCAGAAAAGCTCAACGCACCGCTGGCTATCATCGAGAAGAGACGCATAGGCAATATGGATGCCACCGAGACTCTCAACATCATCGGCGATGTCAAAGGTATGCGTGCCTTAACCATTGATGATGAAATAGACACCGCCGGCTCACTTATCGGCGTCGTGGATACACTTCTGGAGAACGGTGCCACCGAAGTCTACGCCTCCTGCACCCATCCCGTGTTCTCCGGACCGGCTATAGAGCGAATAGCTAAATCGCCGATTAAAGAAGTCGTGGTCACTAACACCATCCCCGCCGACGAAAAGAAGAAGCTGGATAAAATCACCGTCCTGCCCATAGCTCCGCTTCTCGGCGAAGCTATTCACCGCATCCACACCGGCCTATCCGTAGGCGCCATGTTCGAGTAGAAAATTATGCTTAAGTGGCTAGGTAGCCTTACCGATTCCAACGAAAAAGAACTGAAGCGTCTCGAGCCTATTGTAGACGAGACAAATTCGCTGGAACCCGAAGTCCAGAAGCTCAGCGATGCTGAACTTCGCGCCAAGACAGACGAACTCAAAGCCCGCCTTAAGAACGGCGAGATGCTGGATGATATACTTCCTGCAGCCTTCGCCGCCTGCAGAGAAGCTGCCAGGCGCACCATAGGCGAACGCCACTTCGATGTCCAGCTCATAGGCGGCATCGTACTTCACCAGGGCAAAATAGCCGAGATGAAAACCGGCGAGGGCAAAACTCTGGTTGCTACCTTACCACTATATTTGAACGCCCTCAGCGGCGACGGCTGCCACCTGGTTACCGTTAATGACTACCTGGCACGGCGTGATGCTTACTGGA
>MGOH01000062.1:0-4130 GCA_001795315.1 Chloroflexi bacterium RBG_19FT_COMBO_48_23 | reverse complement strand
AAAGACACTCGCTGGCCCCATTTTAAGCCCGTCAGCCGCCAGCAGGCTTATCAAGCCGACATTACCTACGGCACAAACAATGAATTCGGCTTCGATTACCTCAGGGACAATATGGCTATAGACCTGTCTCAATACGTCCAGCGCCCGCTCAACTACGCCATCGTCGACGAGGTGGACAACATACTCATCGACGAAGCCCGCACACCGCTAATAATCAGCGGCTCTGCTGAAGAAGCCACTGAAAAATACAACACATTCGCCCGCCTGATAACTCAGCTCAAAAAAGATGAAGACTACACCATCGAAGAAAAGGAGCGCCAGACCTACCTCACCGAATCCGGCATGACCAAGATGGAAAAATGGCTTCGCCGGGACGGCTTGCTCAAAGCCCCCAGCCTCTATGACCCGGCTAACTACATTTTGACCCAATACCTTGAAAATGCTCTGAAAGCCAGTGTGCTGTTCAAGCGAGACCGCGACTATGTGGTCAAAGACGGCAATGTTATCATTGTCGATGAGTTCACCGGCCGTCTCATGCTCGGCCGCAGATACTCAGAAGGGCTGCACCAGGCTATCGAAGCCAAGGAGAGGGTCAAGGTTCAGAGAGAGAGCGTAACGCTAGCCACCATCACCTTCCAGAACTACTTCCGCCTGTACAAGAAACTTGCCGGCATGACCGGCACCGCCGCCACTGAAGCCGAGGAGTTTCACAAGATTTACAAGCTCGAAGTGGTCATCATACCTACCAATAAGCCGATGGTTCGCGTCGATAACCCCGACCAGATTTACAAGGACGAAGAAACCAAATTCAAAGCCGTCGCCAGGGAAATCGAGAGCTTCCATCAGCAGGGTAGGCCTGTGCTCATAGGCACGGTCTCCATCGAGAAATCCGAGAAATTAGGCGACCTGCTCAAAAGAAAAGGCATACCTCATCAGCTGCTAAACGCCAAAAACCATGAAAAGGAAGCTGCCATCATAGCTCAGGCTGGACACACAGGCGCCGTCACCGTTGCCACCAACATGGCCGGGCGTGGTGTTGACATTATACTTGGAGGGAAAAAACCTGAAGAACCCAAACGCGAGGATTTCCCGGATGAACAAGAATGGCAGAAAGAACACCAAAAGTGGCAAAAGGAATCTCGGGAATGGCCAAAAGAGCACGATAAAGTAATCGAGCTTGGCGGCTTACACGTCATCGGAACCGAGCGCCACGAAGCCAGGCGCATCGATAACCAGCTCCGCGGCCGCTCCGGAAGGCAGGGCGACCCCGGCAGCTCCCGCTTCTACGTTTCCCTTGAAGACGATGTCGTCCACCGCTTCGGCGGCGACCGCGTCAAAGGCTTCATGGAGTGGGCTGGCTTCGACGAAAACACGCCCATCGAGCATTCCATGGTCAGTAAATCCATAGAAAATGCCCAGGTAAAGGTTGAAGGCTATCACTTCGATGTCCGCAAACACCTCGTTGATTATGACGATGTAGTCAACAGGCACCGCGAGGTAATCTACGACGAGCGCAGGAAAATCCTTGAGGGCGCCGACCTCAAGGTAAACATCCTGTCTATGGTTCGAGAGGAAATTGAAAAACTGGTAGCCTCCAGTTGCAGCCGTGACCTTATGGAGCCGGATTTCACCAGCTTAACCGAAGAACTTGCCACTATCCTGCCCCCCTCACCTGAACTCAATCTCGATACCTTTTCCCGGTTTAAACCAGACCAAATCACCGAGAAGCTGATTGAGTACGCCGAGCATCTGTACGAGCAGCGAGAGGCTGAGATAGGCGCCGAGAACATACGTCTCATGGAGAGACTGGTTATGCTCCGATCCCTCGACAACTTATGGAAAGACCATCTCACCGCCATGGACCATCTCCGCCAGCAAGCCAGCCTTTATGCTATGAAACAGGTTGACCCCATAGTCGTCTACAAGAAAGAAGGCCACGCCTTGTTCCAGAGCCTCACCGCCAGCATACAGCACGATGTCGTCCATACTATTTTCAAGGTGCGCATCGACAAAAAAGAAGCCCCAGCCCAGAGGCAACCCCAGAGAGCCGCCGTACCATCCGGCAAAAAAGTCGGCCGCAACGACCCCTGCCCCTGCGGCTCCGGCAAGAAATATAAGCACTGCTGCGGCAGATAAAAACACCTATCCCCCTCTCCCTTGATGGGAGAGGACTAAGGTGAGGGTGAATTCCAAATGGTATTGTTATCTCCCACCGATTTTGATATGCTAATCTCATAGAGACATAGTTCAGTAAGCCCGATATGAAAATACTGATCAGCATACCGGACAACTTAATGCGTGAACTATTAAAAGAAACCCAAGCCAAAACAAAGATATAAGCCGTAATCACGGCTATAGAAACCTATCTCAATCTAAAAAAGAGGCAGAGGCTGACATCGCTCATCGGCCATTATGAATTCGGGTATGCAGCACAGGAGTTAGATAAAATGAGGGCTGGTAGAGGAGAACAACTGACATCTCAACTCCAAGTTGAGGTATTGGTATGAAAGCCAACGTTCTTCCCCATGATAGAATTAAGGATAAACTATTTCTTGGCGACGCTGCTAAGGTACTTAAGAAATTTCCCAATGCATCTATTGACCTAATAGTTACTTCACCACCTTACGCTGATAATCGCAGAGGCACATACAAAGGATTCCCGATTAGTAAATATGTAGACCTATTTTTACCAATTGCAGCGGAGCTAAAGCGTGTTTTGAAACCGGAAGGCTCATTCATTCTTAATGTCAAAGAACGTGCTGTTAATGGGGAACGCCAAACATATATCTTAGAGTTAATACTAGCCTTGAAGAAACAGGGTTGGCTTTGGGTAGAAGAATATATGTGGTGTAAATCTAACTGCTATCCCGGTAAATGGCCTAATCGCTTTAGAGATTCCTGGGAACGTTGTTTGCATTTTACTGTCCAAAAGAAGTTCAAGATGTGCCAAGAAAGAGTAATGATTCCTGTGGGCGAATGGGCCAATGGGCGTCTAAAAAACTTGAGCCAGACAGACAGGATACGAGATAATTCCAAAGTTGGAAGTGGCTTTGGCAAAAACGTATCCCACTGGCTTAACCGTGACCTTGTATACCCTACCAATGTATTGCACCTGTCAACAGAGTGCGCAAACCGAAAACATAGTGCTACATTCCCGATAGGATTACCCTCTTGGTTTATCAAGCTATTTACTGATGAAAATGACCTTGTGCTTGACCCATTTATGGGAGTCGCTACAACTGCATTGGCATGTTTAAGTCTGAATCGTCATTACACTGGAGTTGAATTATCGCCCGAATATTATAAGTTGGCTAAAAGTTACATCAAAGCAGCACAGGCAAAGATAGAAAAAAGGAGTGATAGGAGAGGGAATGGACATCACAGAGTTAGAGAACAAGATTTCCGACAGTTTGAAGGAATTCCACAGACGCAGGCTACAAGCAGCCCAAAATCTACGAGTGTTACCACTACTGAGACGCAAGAACCCATACCTATATAAATCTCTTGGTATTGAGATTGCCTCTGAGCTGATGATGTCACTTCTTCAATCACATCTGAAGGAATCTGACGAAACGATTTTTGGTGATGCTTTTTTTGAACCATTAGCACTACTTGCCTCAGGCGGAAGGGTATCTCCAACTGAAGGGGTAGACATAATCGCTGAGACGAAGACAAAATACCTTGCTGTCGCCGTTAAATCTGGCCCAAACATTTTCAACTCTGCGCAAAAACGCCGACAAAATACCGAATTCAATGCACTCAGGTCTAGGCTGCTTAAGACACATAAAGCATATGATCCTCTTCTTGGGCATGCTTATGGACGCTACATTTCAGGGCCAAACGACAAGAAGAATTATAGAGATAGCTCTGGGCAAGCCTTTTGGGAAGAACTGACTGGTGATTCTGATTTTTATCTCAAACTGATAAGACTGATGAAAAATGAGCCATTGAAGTATAAGGAGGAATTTGACAAAGAATGGGCTGCTATTATAAATCGTTTGACATCTGAATTTACAGAACTTTTCTGCACCAGCAATGGACATATTGATTGGGAACGTCTTACAGCATTTGTCAGCGCCAGGCAGAAGCCAGAAATTAGAAAGACTAAAGCAAGAAAGAAATGACCCTTG
>MGOH01000061.1:6154-6920 GCA_001795315.1 Chloroflexi bacterium RBG_19FT_COMBO_48_23 | reverse complement strand
TGCTGAGCTTGTGCCATTCTGCCTGGAATTGAGCCTGAAGCTGCGCCTCGATAGGGGCAGTATTTCCGGGCTGCTTTTGCAAAGCTTGACTTGTTTCCTGGAGTTTCGCTTCAAATCCTTTTTTGAACTGTGCGTAGGTCTGCTGGCGAGCTTGCTCATAATAATTGAGTAGATTAGTTATCCGGTCCAGTATAGTTTCGAGTTGGTTTTTGTTTTCCTTTGCTATTCTTAAGCCAGACATGGCTCTTTTTGTGGCCTGATTGTCTTGCTCGCTCTGGGGAAGGATTATATTATGCAGGAATATCTCCTGGGCACCATTAGCAATATATTTCCTTAATCCGGTGCCTTTGTATTTCGTCAGTTTGGCATCCAGGTTAAAATCAGCGTCTTGAAGATATGTAGAAGCCAGTTTATTTCCGACAGGAACACACTCAAATCTTTTAACCTCGTCTTCGGTGAGTTTGCCCAGCTTTTCTACCTTTTCCATAGCCTTTTCCCTGGCGCTTTTCATCTCACTCATGGTACAACTCCGATGTTAAGAGAGGTTGTTCGTATTCAGAAAGATTATCAGGCGACTTTTGTTTTTTCATTTGTGTACAGTTCTTCCCATTTATTCTGATGAGTTTGTTTAAGGTTCTGAAAATGCAATTGGAAGTTGCTGGAGGTCAGGGAATCGGTGGTCATGATCACTGCATCCTCGCCGTTGTCTGTGTAGTAAGCCCTGCGTATGCCGACCTTCTGAAATCCATATTTCTCGTATAGCACT
>MGOH01000061.1:5828-6089 GCA_001795315.1 Chloroflexi bacterium RBG_19FT_COMBO_48_23 | reverse complement strand
TTCGATGATTTGAATTAATAGCCGTTCTCCTATGCCTCGTCGGCGATAAGCGTTTCGTATAGCAATGGTGGTGATATGAGCCTCGTCCACCATTAACCAGAAACCGGCAATGGCGACAATGTACTCCTTTGCCGATTGTGATACTTCTTCACCAAAGAAGTGGTCGTGGTCGAAAAGGCTTAGAAATTTTTGCCAGAGAGTTTTGTGGGCTGGCATCTGTTCAGGCATTTCCGGTTCCCCTAACTTAGCGACTACTATATA
>MGOH01000061.1:729-5737 GCA_001795315.1 Chloroflexi bacterium RBG_19FT_COMBO_48_23 | reverse complement strand
GCCTGAGGGATATCCCTATCTTGCATACGTCGGATAATATAGCTCATGAGCCGCTTTGAATATCTTGATTTCGCCCTCTTTAGATTACTGGTTGAGATTTTAGCATATTTCTTTGGTGATGATAAAAACCACACTATCATTTCCAGGATGGCTTGGTTATACTATATGAGCGTCTAACTTATTCGATGTTGGAGGTGGTGATGAAAGAGCGAGTTGTTGCTGAAGTGTCGATTATTCCAGTAGGTACCAGCGATACTGGGCTAAGCCACTACATTGCCTCATGCATCGAGGTGCTTGAAGGCAGTAAAGATTTAACTTACCGTCTTACTCCGATGGGAACTGTTATTGAAGGTTCTCTGGATAGAATACTTGAGGCGGTCAGCAAAATGCACGAGGTACCCTTTAGTAAAGGAGCATTGCGGGTGGTTACCCATCTTAAAATCGATGACCGGCGGGATAAACCAGCGACTATGACTGGCAAAGTGGAATCGGTGCTCAAATTGCGTCCATCAATTAAGGCTTGAAATGATTGACCTGAGCATACAGTTAGCTCCAGCCCATCCAAAAGGCCTGCTTCTGGCTAATCCCGTGATGGCGGCCTCTGGCACCTTTGGCTATGGCATTGAATACAGCGAATTAGTTGACATAAAAAGGCTTGGGGCTATCATTTGTAAAGGCACAACCTTAAAACCTCGAGAGGGCAATCCGCAACCGCGACTGGTAGAAACAGCTTCCGGGATTCTTAATTCCGTGGGTCTGGAGAATATCGGGGTTGAGGCTGTGATAAAAGAAAAAGCTCCTGTTTGGGCTAAATGGCAGGTGCCAGTTATTGTCAATATCGCTGGCGAAACTATAAGCGAATACAAAGAAATTGCTGCCAGGCTAGAAGGCATCCACGGCATTTCTGGTATAGAAGTCAACATAAGTTGTCCTAATGTAGCTTCTGGTGGAGTGGAGTTCGGCATCAATCCGAAGTCTGCCGTAGAAGTAACCAAAATAGTTAAATCAGTCAGCAGCTTGCCCGTTATCGTTAAGTTGAGTCCTAACGTGACTGACATTGGAGAGATTGCCTTAGCAGTATGCGAGGCTGGAGCCGATGCTATAACCCTGATTAATACTGTGCGGGGAATGGCCATAGATATAAATAGATGCCAACCTTCTCTGGGTAATACCGTGGGCGGTCTTTCCGGACCAGCTATCAAGCCGATTGCTCTCTACATGGTATATAAGGTTGCTGGGATTGTCAGCATACCTATAATTGGCTGCGGTAGCATTAATTGCGTTGACGATGCTTTAGAATTTTTAATGGCAGGGGCGAGTGCAGTCCAGGTTGGCACAGCTAGTTTAACTAGCCCTCAAGCCGCTCTGGATGTACTGGATGGGATTGAGCAATTTATGAAGAAAGAGAATATACAGAACCTGAGCACTGTTATAGGCAAAGCTAGAAGATAATATTTTGGTTTAATTCCTTTTGCCAGCCAGCTCGCTCCTAATAAACTCGATAATCTTGGGTGTAGGAGTGCCAGGACCAAAAATGGCTTTTATGCCTATTTTTCGCAAAGTTGGGATATCCTCATCGGGTATAATACCGCCGGCAACAAGCAAAACATCGGTCTTTCCCTTTTTCCTAAGTCCTTCGGCTATCAGTGGGAAAAGCTCCATATGTGCTCCAGAGAGGATGCTCAGGCCGACGACATCGACATCCTCTTGAACTGCTGCCTCAACTATCATCTCTGGTGTTTGCCTGATTCCGGTGTAAACTACTTCCATTCCTGCATCTCGAAGCGCTCTGGCGACAACCTTGGCTCCACGGTCATGCCCATCAAGTCCTGGTTTTGCAACTAGCACTCGGATTTTAATTTCTTCTGCCATTGGCTCCTCTCCTTATACTTTCTGTGCCAGTTCAATAAGTACCCCTTTGGTCGATTTAGGATGTAGGAAGCCGACTCTGCCGACTAGGCCGGGACGGCCCTCTTTGTCAATCAGTTGAACACCTTTATCAGCCAGCGTACGAAGCTCCTGGTCAATGTTTTCGACCTCGAGGCAGATATGATGAATTCCCTCCCCGCGGCTTTCAAGAAATTTGGCCACACCGCTTTCCGGGTCAATAGGCTCGAGAAGCTCGATTTCACCGCCTTCGGCCATAGGTAAAAGGGCAGCTTTTACTCCTTGCTGTGGCAAAGTTTCTATCTTGCTGGGTTTAGCTCCAAAGAGGTTGTCATAAAGTTGAAGCGCCTCATCCAGATTTTTGACTGCAATAGCAACATGGTGAACTTTCTTAATCATTTTTCTCCTCTAACCCTCTCTGGTGAGGGCTCTGGCTATGGTCATTCTCTGCATCTCTGAGGTTCCCTCGTAGATTTCGGTTATCTTAGCATCACGCAGGTAACGTTCCACCGGATAGTCTTTGCAGTAGCCATAGCCGCCGTGAATTTGCATAGCGTTGTTAGTAACCATTCTGGATGTTTCAGCAGCATAGACCTTTGCCATAGCAGCTTCCTTCATAAAAGGCATATTATGGTCTTTGAGCCAGGCAGCTCGATAGGTCAGTAGTCGGGCAGCATCAATATAGGTTGCCATATCGGCGAGCATCCACTGAATTGCCTGAAAGTTAGCCAGCGGTTGTCCGAATTGCTGACGTTCTTTGGCATAGACAAGAGAATCATCGAACGCAGCCTGAGCAATACCTAATGCTTGAGCAGCTACGGTGACCCTGCTGGAATCTATCGCTTCCAAAGCTACTCTTAGTCCACGACCTTTTTCTCCCAACAGGTTGGCTGCCGGTATTTGACAGTTCTCAAACACCAGCTCTGTTGTCGATGAGCCGCGTATGCCAAGTTTGTTTTCCTCCTTACCTACTGAGAAACCAGGAGTACCTTTTTCGACGATGAAGGCAGTTATGCCTCGATTTCCTAGTGATTTGTCAATGGTGGCGAAGACCGTAGCGATTCCAGCTTCGGCACCGTTGGTTATAAATATCTTGGTGCCGTTGAGAGTGTAGTTATCGCCTTGCAACGTGGCAGTTGTTTCCAAGGCTCCGGCATCGCTCCCGGCACCGGATTCGGTCAATGCGAAACAGGCCAATTTTTCGCCTTTGGCTACAGGTGTAACATATTTATGCTTCTGTTCCTCATTACCAAATTTGTAAATTGGGTAGCAGGCTAACGATAAGCTGGCCAGGAAGATGGTACCCACGGAGGCTGAAGCCCGACATAACTCTTCTGCAGCAATAGCCATGGATATATAATCACCGCCGCTGCCTCCGTATTCCTCAGAAATAGTAATGCCGAAAAGTCCCAGACTGCCTGCCTTCTTGATGATTTCCTCTGGACATTTCCCTTCCTCATCGATTTTTGCTGCCAGGGGTTTGACCTCGTTGGTAGCAAAGTCGCGCACCAGAGCCTGGAACATTTTCTGCTCTTCGGTTAACTGAAAATCCATCTGATATCCCTCCTGATTTTGCTATTATGCGTTTATCTATCTTTAGAAGACAAGGTATTCCTTCTGGGTGCCAAAGACTTTACGCAACACATCACATATTTCACCGATGCTGGCATAAGCCTCAACGCAATCAATAAATGCCGGCATGGTGTTATCCTGGCTACCGGCTATTTCTTCCAGGTTTTTAAGCGCTTTGGCAACCTTGCCATTGTCTCTTTTTTTCTTGACCTGGGACAATCTTTCTTTTTGTTTTATTTCCAGCTCAGGGTTTACGCGCAGTAATTCTGGTATTTCAGGTGACGCTGAGACAAATTTGTTGACGCCTACCACAGTGGCCTTGTTCTCCTCGATGTTCTTCTGTTGGCGATAAGAGCTTTCCTGAATTTCTTTCTGCTGGAAACCTTGTTCTATGGCAGCTACAGCACCACCCAGCTTGTCGATTTTAGCAATGTATTCGTTAGTTTGCCTTTCTAAAGCCCCGGTGAGATTTTCGATGAAATAGGAGCCGCCCAGAGGGTCAACGACATCACCTATGCCTGCCTCATAAGCCAGAAGCTGTTGAGTGCGTAAGGAGATGGTTACAGCCTCTTGAGACGGTATAGTATACGCTTCATCGAAGGAACAAGTATGAAGCGATTGTGTGCCGCCCAGAGTCGCAGCTAAAGCCTGAATTGCTACCCTGACGATATTATTATATGCCTGTTGTGCAGTTAACGTGCAGCCGGCAGTTTGCGTGTGGAAGCGCAGCATCATTGAGCGTGGGTCTTTAGCTTTAAACCTCTGACTCATAATCTGCGCCCAGAGGCGGCGTGCAGCTCTGAATTTAGCCACCTCTTCAAAGAGATTGTTATGTGCGTTGAAAAAGAAGGAAAGCCTGCCGGCAAATTCATCCACATCCAGTCCGGCATCAATAGCTGCCTGAACATAGGCAATGCCGTTAGCCAGAGTAAAAGCGATTTCCTGAGCCGCTGTAGAGCCAGCTTCGCGTATATGATAGCCGCTGATGCTGATGGTGTTCCATCGCGGGACATGTTGGCTGCAATAAGCGAAGATGTCGGTGGTCAGGCGCATTGAGGGACGAGGCGGAAAAATGTGCGTGCCCCGAGCAATATATTCCTTTAGGACATCATTTTGAATGGTGCCATCCAGTTTAGCCAGGTCGATTCCTTGCTTCTTAGCCAGAGCGATATACATAGCCAGGAGAACAGGAGCGGTAGAATTTATAGTCATGGATGTACTGACCTTGTCTAATGGAATATCCTTAAACAGAATTTCCATATCCTCTAAAGTATCTATAGCCACTCCGACTTTGCCGACCTCACCTCTAGCCAGTGGATGGTTGGAATCATAGCCAATCTGGGTAGGCAATTGAAAAGCAATGCTCAAGCCGGTTTGCCCTTGTTCCAGAAGGTAGCGGTAGCGCTTGTTGGACTCCTCTGCGGTGCCGAAGCCGGCATACTGACGCATTGTCCACAATCTACCGCGATACGTATTGGGTTGTATGCCACGGGTAAACGGGTATTCTCCGGGATAGCCTAAAGCAGTAGAATAATCGAAATCTGGCATA
>MGOH01000061.1:0-691 GCA_001795315.1 Chloroflexi bacterium RBG_19FT_COMBO_48_23 | reverse complement strand
GCTGGTCTCAAATTTATCCTGTCTCTCCGGAAAACGCTTGAGGGTTGGAGCTAATGTTGTCTCCTGCCAGTCCTGCTTCTTTTTACTCGTCATGTGTGGGCTCCTATGTTAATTCTAAAACTCCAGGCCGAGACATTTTAGCATGAGTGAATGGAATTGATAAAGTATTGGTAACAAGTCTTTGCTTGCGGTGAAATTTACTCCGGCTTATTGCTAGCAGCCAGTTTTCGACCAAGGGCAAAGGCATCTTTAAGTGCTGTTGGATGCAGATGAATGGATTCACTTTCATCGATTCCTGAGAATAACAGTCCACCAGTGTAGCTAATGTCCAGGGTTGCGAACCAGCTTTTGACCGTAGCCATGGCTGGCTGAAACAGATTTGTGAGTCTTGTACCACCTACTGAAACAAAGATTCCCTCGCGCTCTTTGCCTGGATTAATCGCTACCGGGAGCTTGAGCACATATTTTATTACCCACAGTGCCTGGCAGCGGTCTATCATGGCTTTAGCTTGAGCAGTAACTCCCATGAAAAAGATGGGCGAAGCCAGGACCATGCGGTCAAATTTTCTCAGGTCAGTGTGTAGCCATTGCATATCGTCATCTATTACACACTTACCGGTTTTGACACAGCCATCGCAGTGGCGGCAGGGTGCTATATCCAGCTGGCTAAGTATAACCGTTTTCGTTTCGG
>MGOH01000060.1 GCA_001795315.1 Chloroflexi bacterium RBG_19FT_COMBO_48_23 | reverse complement strand
ACAGATTGGTAGAACCCCTGTCGCTATCGGATCTAGTGTACCAGCATGTCCGATGTGTTTCTCTCCGGTGAGGCGCTTAAGCTGAGCTACTACATTGTAAGAAGTCTTGCCTTCGGGTTTGTTGATGTTGAGTATACCGTCAATGCTCATCTTCGTTTTCGGTATCTTTGGAAGCGACCTGGTCGATTATATTTAGGACTTGGGCTCCACGTTCAATAGAATCATCGAGGTGAAAGCTAAGTTCGGGTGTGTGCTTTAATTCCAGGCTGTTGGCCAGTTGTCTGCGAAGAAATCCCGATGCAGCAGTGAAGCCTTGTAATATCTCGTCTTTGTTTACCTTGTCTCCCAGAGTGCTAATAAACACCTTGGCATGTTTCAAGTCAGGAGATGTCGAAACTTTAGTTATTGAAATAAAGGTAGTAAGTCTCGGGTCATTGATTTGCTCTCGCAGCAAATCACTGATTTCTTGCTGAATTATGCTGTTTATCCGCTCAGTACGCCGTTTCATATCTGTTCCTTTGGGTTAAATATTGTAATTTGGGATTTAGGGGAGAACCTAATATGGGGGAATCGAAAACGGGATTGTCTAGCTTACTATTTCCTGTCGGTATGATTGAATAATATCGCCAACTTGGAAATCTGTGAAGCCCTCTATTTTGATGCCACATTCGAAGCCGGTGGCTATCTCTTTAACATCTTCCTTGAAGCGCCTAAGGCTGTTAATGCGGGATTCGTGGATTGATTCGCCTTTGCGTATAACTCGAGCTAAAGCATCTCGTCTTAATTTTCCTTCTTTAACTGAAACTCCAGCTACCTTGCCCTTTTTACTTGTGCCAAAGACAGCCAGTATCTCAGCCTGCCCTTCGATAACCTCAGTGTAGGTTGGCTCCAGCATACCTTTAAGTGCCTTGTCCACGTCTTTTACCAGTTCATAAATTACATTGTAATACCGGATGCTTATACCTTCTGTTTCAGCTAATCGCTGTGCCCCTGGCTCCGGTCTGCTGTTGAAGCCGATTATTATTCCTTTAGAGGCTAGGGCCAGAAGCACATCGCTTTCCGTAATACCACCACTGCCCGAATGAATGACTCTAACCTTAACCCTCTCGTCACCTAGTTGTTCTAGAGAATCTCGGATGGGTTCTATGCTGCCTTGGACATCTGTTTTAAGGATTATGTTTAGCTCCTTTATCTGACCGTCGCTGATTTGGGTTGAAAGGTTACTCAGGCTCACAGCCTTAGCGCGAGCCGGAGCTTTCCGTTGCGTATCTTCGCTCTTTTCAAAGAGCATCTTTGCCTCGCGCTCGCTGCTGACGACGCTAAAAGAATCTCCTGCGTGTGGAACCGCATTTAGTCCAAGAACTTCTACAGGGGTAGCAGGTTCAGCTTTCTTAAGGTGCTTACCCAGCTCGTTGAACATAGCCTTGACCCTGCCCCAGGTATTACTAATTGCAATGATGTCACCTAGCTTTAGTGTGCCTTTTTGAACCAAAAGTGTAGCTACTGGCCCCCTGGTTTTATCAAGCCTAGCTTCGATAACTACTCCCTCTGCAGGACAATCATGTTCACCTTTAAGCTCCAGGATATCAGCGACCAAAAGAAGATTTTCTAGAAGCTCGTCTATACCCTGTTTTTTCTTAGCTGATATTGACACACATACAGTATCGCCTCCCCATTCCTCAATAAGCAAATCCAAATCTGCCAGTTGTTGCTTCAATTTGTCTGGATTGGCGTTTGCCTTGTCGATTTTGTTGATAGCTACCACTATGGGCACATTGGCGGCTCTGGCATGGTTGATAGCTTCTATAGTTTGAGGCATCACTCCATCATCAGCAGCTACCACTAGGACAGCTATATCTGTTAATTGAGTCCCTCTGGCTCTCATGGCAGTGAAAGCCTGGTGTCCTGGTGTATCCAGGAAGGTGATTTTGCGTGAGTCCACCTCCACTTGGTAAGCTCCTATGTGTTGGGTAATAGCACCGGCTTCGGTGGCAATTACGTTGCTTTGACGTATGGCATCGAGCAGGCTCGTCTTGCCGTGGTCCACGTGTCCTATTATGGTAATCACTGGTGGGCGTGGGGAAAGTTTGCCACCACCTGTTGATATAGGGCGCTTTATTTGGGCGAACACCGGCTGTTTTTTAGCTTTGTAACCAAAGTGGTCAGCTACCAATGTTGCGGTATCAAAATCTACTGCCTGATTAATATTAGCCATGACACCATTTCTCATGAGCTGCTTTATAATCTCGACGGCGCTAACCTGTAGCAGGTCAGCTAATTGTTTAACGCTGAGGGTTTGGGGAAGGCTAATATGAGGCAGTACCTGAGATTCGGCCTTAGTTTCTTGGCTATCCTGCTCCTGTTTGGCAATCGGTTCCCGTTTCTTGTCACTCAACTTACTCAACTATGGTTCTCCCTCTTTCTCGGTAGGTTCTGGCCATATTCTACCAGTGCCTGGCGATTTTCAGAAGTGAGCTTAGCCCGCAAAGCATATTCTAAGCGATTGCTTTTAAGTCCTGTCTCCCAGCATTCACGTATTGGGCATAAGTAAACTCCTCGACCTACGCCTTTGCACTTAAGGTCTATCTCCACAAATCCAGTGCCAGAAACGAGTCGTATCAGGTCTCTTTTAGCTTTTTTCCCTCGGCAAGCTATGCAGCTACGCTCAGGTACATGTCTTTGCCGAGGACTTTGCTTCTTAGAATTACTCTTCAAGTTCGTCTTCCTCAGAGTAGCTAACTGGCCTTGGACGCGCTTTCTTAGGTCTGCTTTTGCCTTTTGGTAAGTCCGTCTCCTTCTTGACGCTCTTCTTCTTCGCCTTATCTGTTCTTGCTGGTAGTATGTCCTCAGCGAACCTGATCTGGCGGGACTCTGCAGATTTGGTTGGCGAAGCAACCTCCGAAGCAAAAACAAGTTCAAGGTCGGTTGTAGATGCAGCTACTTCTGCGCTTTCCTCATCACCGACTGGTTCTGGTTCACCGGTTACATCCGCTTCGTCGACGGGCATTGGACTGGCAATTTCCTCCATGGCAGCAAGTTCGGGTATCGCCTCTTCGGCTTCCACGGCAGCTTCATCCAGGCTGGTCCTTTCTGCTTCAAATGCCGAGGCGCTCTTTATATCGATTCGCCAGCCTGTTAGCTTTGCCGCTAACCTGGCATTTTGTCCTTCTTTGCCGATTGCCAGCGATAGCTGTTTATCAGGGACAGCCACTGTAGCGGTATTCTCAGTTTGATTGAGTTCGACGCTTGATACCTGGGCGGGGCTGAGGGCATTGGCGATGAACACCGCTGAGTCATCAGCCCATTCGACCACATCTATCTTTTCACCGTGCAATTCACTCACGATGTTCTGTATTCTAATCCCGCGTAGTCCTACACAACAGCCCACGGGATCAACGCCTTCTTGTCTTGCTGCTACGGCCACCTTGCTTCGATAACCTGCCTCGCGAGCTATTGACTTTATGTCTATAGTGCCGCCAAATATTTCTGGAATTTCCATTTCGAAAAGCCTTCGTAACAGATTGCGGTGCGAGCGAGACACTAATATCTGAGGTCCTCTAGCGGCCTTGGTTACTTCAAGTACGTACACTTTGAGCCTTTGCCCAACACGATAGCGCTCATTGGGTACCTGTTCGCTACTGGGAAGTATTGCCTCAGCTTTGCCTAAATCAATTTGAATTTGCTCTGGAGTGATGCGTTGCACCATTCCAGTAACGATGTCTCCCTCTTTGCCGGTGAATTCCTCGAAAATTGCGTGATGTTCAGCCTCATGCAGTCGCTGCAAGATGACTTGTCTTGCCGTCTGAGCAGCAATACGCCCGGCATTCGGCGGCGTGGCTTCTATGCTTACAACGTCGCTAATCTGTGCATTCCGGTCGATTTTTTGGGCCTCGGCAACGGATATCTCATGAAGTAGGTCATCTGGCTTTTCAACGACTGTCTTCTTGACATAGACCTTGACTTCGCCGGTGTTGGGGTTTATCTTTGCTGAGATGTCTTGGCCAGCAACAAAGGCATCTTTCCTGTAAGCGGAGACGAGTGCTGACTCTATTGCAGACAGCACCACTTCCTTCGGCAGATGCTTCTCAGCCGATAACTGGGTGAGGGCAACCATGAATTCAGTCTTCATCGCATACCATTCCCCGTTTCTGTTCCCTCAACAAAAAAGTGGGAACTAGCCCCACTTTTTTGTGCACTCTTAAATTCTGATGTCAGTATAACATAACTATAAGTAGAATGCAACTCTAATCACTATTGATAGTTTTTCATCTCCTGTCTCTATATCTCACTTGCTTAGTGTCTGGTATATTTAATCTGGTGGTAAGCTACCAAAACGGCGTTGGCGCTGACTGTAGGCAATAAGGGCTTTGTCAATTTCTTTTTTGCCAAAGTCGGGCCATAGAACCGGTGTGAAGTAGATCTCAGCGTAGGCAGACTGCCATATCAGGAAATTACTCAGCCGCATTTCGCCTCCAGTGCGAATTATTAAGTCAGGGTCAGGGATGTTAACAGTGTAAAGGTACTGTTGGAAAACCCTTTCATTTATCTGCGGTGGCGAAATACCGTCAGCAATAAGACGCCGTACTGCCTCGATAATCTCATCTCTGCCCCCATAATTGAAAGCCAGACTCAGAGTCATCCTGGTGTTATTCTGAGTGAGCTCAAGGGCTCGTTTTAGTCTCTCCTGAAGCCTGAGCGGCAGTCCATCAGGCTTACCAAGGTGGCGGATTCTTATACCATTCTCCTGGGCAAATTTAACTCCTTCCTCGAGCCTTTCTTCCAGGATTTTAAATATACCATCTATCTCGCGTTTCGGTCGATTCCAATTCTCGGTGGAGAAAGCATATAGAGTGAGGTAGGGAATCTCGTATTCGATGAACATTTCTAATATCTTTTGTGCTGTGTTGACTCCTTGCCTGTGCCCGGCTAATCTGGGCAGGACGCGTTGCTTTGCCCAGCGGCCGTTACCATCCATTATAATGGCTACGTGCTGAGGCAAATGTTTTAAATTTGGTAGCTTACTCATTTTCTGTCTCTATGTTGCCCAATCTCTCTAGTTTTTCCTTCAGTTCCTTTCTCTTCGCCTCATCCAGTTTGACCGGGTTGGGCTGAGTTCGATAGTGTGGCTCAGTCAATATCATTTTTCCAGGTCCAAGGTCTTTCGTCAGGCAGGCATGAGAACCTACGATGGAGTTTGGGCCGATTTTGATGCCGGGCATAACGCTGGAGTTGATTCCGGTTTTGCAATTGTCGCCGATGATTGCTCCGAGCTTGTCCAGTCCAGTATCTATAGCTTCATTCCCCACCATCACTGAGATGTTCTGCTCGTCAAAACGGAAGTTAGCCAGAACAGTACCGGCGCCGAAGGAGCAGCCTTTGCCTATTATGGAGTCACCTATATAGCTGGAGTGCATCCAACAGCTGTTGTCGATATAGGAACTCTTGATCTCTGTGGAGTAGCCGATGACGCAATCGGCTCCGATATGGCTGTAGTCCCGCACCAGGACGTTATTGCCGATTATGGAGCCTGGACCAATGTAGGCTGGCCCTCTTATCACCGCGTTTTCCAGAACTCTAACATTATCACTTATAAAAACCTTGCCCTCAATAGTAGCCTTTTCTGAAATATAAGCCGAAGCTGAAATTATTGGCTGGCTTATATCAATGAGATATTTGACCGCATCAAAGATGTGCCATGGATATTTTATGGGTGCCCAGAAATCCGTGTAGGAGATAACCTTGATTTTATGTCCATCATTGACCATGTTGTCCAGGGCACATTCGTAGACATCGTCCCTGGTCGTTTTGACTTTTTTGATGTATTCCAAGAGTCTTTCAGTGTCTGTATGGAGATGAACCAGGATATTTACTAAATCGCTTGGCTCCTGACCAGGTTTTGGCTTTTCCACAACGTGTTTGAGCTCGTTTTCTGGGTTTATAACCAAGTAGCCACCTGGGAAATACCCTTTAGTCTGGTAA
>MGOH01000059.1:637-5255 GCA_001795315.1 Chloroflexi bacterium RBG_19FT_COMBO_48_23 | reverse complement strand
CATGGCATAGTTTTCTGCTTCTATACCTGCCTCCTCAGCGGCGGCTACTGGATTTAAGCCACCTGTAAAAATCATCCCGATTCTGTTGACTTCCACAGGAATTTCACATACCGGCTCGCTGGTGTTACCCATAACCATTAGCCCTCCTAGGCCTGCCTCCTTCAATTTAGCCACCACGTTTTCAGCTATGGGGCGGCATAGAGCTGGTATTTCGCGGAAATTAGCCAGCATCTTGCCGTTACCCGTTCTGGCGGTGTCTCTTACCGAGGTCATCCTGGCCCTGATAAAAACCTCAGATGGGTCTAGCGAGGAACCGCCGTAATGAATTAGCTCCACAAAGCGAAACGGCTCGTGGTTTCGAATCTGCAGTATGCCACCGAAACGGGAGTCCATGGGGACACCGGCTTTAAGCAGCGTACCATTCATCACGATGCTACAGACGGTGGCTAATCCTATCTTGCCCGCAGGGACGATTAAATCGCCCAATTGTTCTCCCTCATGAGCTACAGCCACCAAATCGCTTACGCAAATCCCTGCGGTGAAAATGGGCTTCATTACCTGGACTGCCTTTTCAAATTTATTTTTCGAAAAGAGTGAGACATTAACCGGTATGGTGCCTGTACGCTTCTCCCAGTCGAAATCAGTGCGAAAGGCGAGCAATTCTATTCTAGTTATGGCAAAACCCACTTTATCTCTAACCAGGGCATTACCCAGTTCTTCAACACCCAATTCGGTGATTAACCGGCCATCCCGACTGACAAGCCTGGTTAGCCCCCGTTCATCCATCAATTTCAGGTGATATCTAACCGCCCTTTCGCCCAGGTAAACGCCGTGGTCTTTCAAAAGTCGAGCAATAACTCTGGCACCCAACGGCTGATGAGAATCACTCAGTATCTTGAGTATAAAGCGTTCCTTTCTCTCAACCTCTTGCGTTTCAATGCCTATCATAAAACTCTTCCTGAAGGTTTAGACCTAGGGCAGTAGGCAACCGTTTGCCTATTATAATAGAGGCAGGAAATCTTGTCAAGCCCCCAGCAGTCTTGACTGTGGTTACGTCAAAAAGTAATATTAGTGAAATTCAGCCTTTCTTTAATTTGGGACGGAGGTAACATGTTAGCTCTGGAAAGTATAAGGATTTTGGACCTTACCCACTTAGTCCCCGGCGCTTTGTGCACTATGGTTTTGGGAGACCTGGGGGCTGATGTGATTAAAGTGGGAGCACCGCCCGGCGTTGGTGGTCGCGGTGCCGGACTGGGCACGTTATTGACAGGGGACGAAGAGAGAAAACAAGCTGCTTTCGATGCATTAAACCGCAATAAAAGGAGTATCGGGCTGAATCTCAGGTCTGACAAAGGCCGTGAAATATTCTACCAGCTGGCACAGTCTGCCGATGTTGTTGTTGAAGGTTTCAGGCCGGGCGTGGTTAAGCGCCTGGGTGTGGGCTATGAAAAGATAAAGGAGCTTAATCCCGGGGTTATCTATTGTTCACTCAGCGGCTACGGGCAGGACGGCCCTTATAGCGGTCTGTCTGGACACGATGTCAACTATATATCAATAACAGGTGCTCTCAATATCATCGGCCATTCAGGCCAACCACCGGCTGTCCCGCTAAACTTGTTAGCTGATTTTGCCGGGGCCTCTTTGCATGGTGTTATAGGCATACTGGCTGCTCTGGTGTCTAGAGGCAAAACAGGTAAGGGCCAATACGTCGATATAGCCTATGCAGATGGTGTGATAACTCTACTGTCATGGTTCATAAGCAACTACTTTGCCCGAGGCGTTACATTCAACAGGGGCGAAACATGGCTTCACGGTGCTTATCCTTATTATTTTGTGTATGAAACTAAGGATGGCAAATACATTAGCATAGGCTGTGTTGAGCCATGGTTCTGGGAAAATCTATGCCGCGCCTTAGGTAAAGAAGAATACATTCCTTTCTGCATCTCACCCGAGCATTTTCTCCACAAACCTGAAGGCGAGAAATGGGAAGAAGTCTCTTCCTGCTTAAAGCAGGTATTTTTGACCAAGACCAGGGATGATTGGTTTAACTTTCTCGTTGACAAGGATGTGCCGGTGGGTAAAGTCTACACCTTCGATGAAGTGTTCCAAGATCCACAAGTGCTTCACCGTCAAATGGTTTTAGAGATAGACCATCCGACATTGGGCAAGGTAAAACACCCGGGCATTGCCATCAAACTATCCGAAACTCCCGGCAAGGTCAGGAGCCTGGCACCTGTATTCGGCGAGCATACTGAAGCGATATTGCGTGATTTAGGCTATAATAAGTCGCAAATCGATGAGTTGCGTCAATCTAACATAATAGGCTAAAATTCTAGCTAGAGGGGGTGACAATATGCCAGCTAAGGCTTTTGTGCTAATCGAGACAGAGGTAGGCAGGACCAAAGATGTGGTGGCAACTCTTCAGGCTCAAAAAGTCAAAGAGGTAAAATCGGTTGACCTGGTAACCGGCCCTTACGATGTTATCGCTGTGGTGGAACATGATGACTTCAATGCCGTTGGCGCCCTGGTCACTGAGAAGATCCACCCGATACCGGGTATAAAGAGAACGGTTACCTGCCTGTCAATCCGCGTATCATAGCAGCTGCACCAAACTGATGGAATGTATTTTTTGCCGGATTATTTCCGGAGAAATACCTGCTGACATTGTTTACCAGGATAAAGAGCTTATAGCTTTCCGGGATATCCATCCCCAGGCGCCTACGCACATTCTCATCATACCTAAATCTCATATTGCCTCAATGACAGACCTCACCAGCAAACACGAGGCGCTAATGGGTCGGCTTATCTTGCTGGCCAGGGAATTTGCTGAGAAAGAAAGTATTTCGGCCAGCGGTTATCGATTGTCGGTAAGTGCCGGCGCTGATGGCGGGCAGATTGTGCCTCACCTCCACTTCCACCTCCTCGGCGGCCGAAAACTGGATGACATGCTGGGCTAAGATTCTAACCCACGCTGGCAAGGGATTTCAGCTTTAGCACCACCTCTTCAATAGCTTCATCCGGTGTAGAGGCACCGGCAGTTATGCCGATATGCTGTCTCCCCAAAAGCCAATCTCTTTCTATCTCAACGGCGGTTTCTATTAGATGGGTCTCGACCATAGGCGAGCATACTTCAGCGAGACGCTGTGTGTTGGCACTGTTGTGTCCGCCAACCACTATCATCAGGTCACTTTTGCCGGCTAATTCGAGAGCAGCTTCTTGCCGTTTTCGCGTTTCCTGACAAAGAGTATTTATGATACGTAGTTCCTGGACATCAGGAAAAACAGCCCTGATAACCTCATCGATGAACTCAACAAATTTGGTGTGGCTCTGTGTGGTCTGGGAAATGATGCCCAACCGACGAGGCAGTTCATAATTGGCTACCTCCTCTCCATTCAGTGTGGCAATGGCATTATTGCCCGCCCAGCCGAGCAGTCCTTTAACTTCAGGATGGTTGGCTTCGCCGAAAATAATAACGCGCAAGCCAGCCTGAGCCAGTCTCCGGGCTGCCTTCTGAGCACTGCGGACTATGGGGCAGGTGGTATCAATTACCTTAAGCTTACGAGATTGAATTTGTGACAGCAATTGCGGTGGGGCACCGTGTGAAGTAATGGCGATGACTCTGTCTTGAACCTGGCCCAGCTCATTTACGACCTTGACTCCACTATCAGCCAGCTTGGCTACCACCAGCCTGTTATGCACTATAGGGCCCAGAGTGGCTATTTCCTGGTGCTCTTTGGCCGCCTTATCGATTATTTTAATAGCTCGTCTGACACCGAAGCATAAGCCAAACTCGCGGGCTTTTTTGACTTCTACCTTTGCCATATATTTGGGTTCCAGCAGGCAGCTCAACAGGGTTTATATATGCCCCGATATTCTGGAGGCAGGATAGCAGCAACTTTCCCCATTATGTACTCAGTGAGCTCTTTTAGCTGTCTTCCATTCGGCTCACCCTTGACAGGCGGAAGCATGAAGGGCTTGCCGAAAGTGATGGTTACCTTCGGGCGAGTAATCCAGCCGACTCCCTTCAGCTTCTCTGTTCCGAGGATGGAAACGGGGATAAGGGGAACGCCGGTATTTAAGGCTATGAGTGCACAGCCATGGTAAGCTTCTTTCAGGCAGGCGGCCTTGCTCCTCGTGCCTTCCGGATATATGCCGAAGACAAGACCTTTTGCCAGCACTTCTTCTGCGTATTTCATTGACAGCTGTCTTTCCTCAGGAGTTCCACGGCGGCGCACAGGATAGGCTTCTGCCGCATCCATTAATATGCGAAATATAGGGATGGGCCAATAGTAAAACAGCTCCTCCTTGGCCATAACGATGCTATCGCGAGGTAGAATGCTGATTATATGTAGAGGCGGGTCTATCAAGTTCAGATGATTGAAGACGGCGATTATGGCTCCGTTTTTGGGCAGGTTTTCCTTGTCCTTTATCTCTAAGCTGACAAAAACTCTAAGTACACCTTCGACTAATGCTCTGGCTATCTTAAAAGATATCTTTAAAGTTGGCCTTCTCAATCTTCGTTTGACTATTCCGCCCTTTATTGGGAATTCATAGACAGAGGCATCAGTCCGCTTTTGCTCGGTAGTTCCGGAATATCTGCGAGTCTTTAACCGGTTCG
>MGOH01000059.1:0-631 GCA_001795315.1 Chloroflexi bacterium RBG_19FT_COMBO_48_23 | reverse complement strand
TGGCTTTCTCCTTTACTCCTATATCCTACCATTATGGGCTGCTATGTCAAGCCCCAATAGTAAAACAGCCTTTCCCATATTCTGGTCCAGCATATCGTTCTCCACGTCTTATTTTTTCTTAATGCCCCAAGTCATAAGAGCTAAAATGACAAGCCCCAAGAAGTTAAAAGCAGCGAATGTTGCTGTAGCTGGCCTCCCCCAATAAAGAATGAACTCATTTGCCAAAAGGCCTAGAGTGCCTACTATAAGCAAAACAAAAGCGGTTATTCTACCTACTTCTCCCATAAACTTAACCTAGTTTACCGGCACACAAATGCCAGACACTCATAATATCATTGAACTCGTAATCTGATTTCATCCGGAGTAACGCTTTCTACAAGTATATTAACTCCGTCTATGTTTATTTCACTTTTCTTTTTGGGATAATAGAGATTCCACGCCCATCCCCAATACCCCTGTGTCTTCCTCTGCACAATGGAATAAACGGTTTCAGATGGCATACCTGCATAAATGATACGGTCTTTGCCAAACTTCAAGTGATAAGTGTCACCAACCGTTAATACAACTGAATTATCCATATTACCTCCTATCGAACTTCTCCTGTGCCTGAGCACAACCTACAGCATTTTAA
>MGOH01000058.1:347-6827 GCA_001795315.1 Chloroflexi bacterium RBG_19FT_COMBO_48_23 | reverse complement strand
GCGATTTCCCCTACGGAGAGCAGAAAATCCTATCCGAACTGTCTAATGTAACCTTTGAGAGGTTCGGGTTTCAAGATTTCGTTGACCCTGCCAATGTTAAACCGGAGGAGGAAGAAGAAGCTCGAAAGGCTCTGGAGGCTGCACGAAAAGCCGTGCTCAGCCTGAAATATGATATAGTCATTCTCGATGAGGTGAACGTGGCTGCAGCCTGGAAGCTGATTGATTTGGCTGACGTTATAAAACTGATACATGACAAGCCAGAAAAGGTGGAGCTTATTCTTACCGGCCGATACGCAGACTCTAAGTTAATTGAACTGGCTGATTTAGTCACCGATATGGTCAAGGTAAAGCATCCGTTTGATAAAGGGATATTGTCCCGTAAGGGCATAGATTACTAGGGTGGGGAGCAAATATGGACACGCCGGAACGACGAAAATCAGAAAAAATAGAGAAAAAAGCCAGCCAGTGGCATGCCAGGGCCCAGCGTTCTGAGGAAAGGCAAGGTTCTTTTGTCACCACCTCGGGTGTTCCTGTTGAGCGGCTTTATACACCCCTAGACATTGCTGACATGGATTATCTTCGGGACATGGGCTTTCCCGGCGATTATCCATATACCCGTGGTGTTCACTACACTGGCTATAGGGGCAAGCTGTGGACGATGCGCATGTTTGCCGGTTTCGGCTGTGCTGAAGAGACTAACGCCAGATACAAATATCTTTTAGCGCATGGAGAAAGCGGGCTGAGCGTTGCATTCGACTTCCCCACTTTAAATGGCTACGACACCGATGACCCTGAAGCTAAGGGGGAATTCGGCAAGTGTGGTGTGGGTATATCCTCCTTAGCTGATATGGAGATATTGTTTGATGGGCTTCCCGTCGATGATATAACCACGTCTATGACCATAAATGGACCGGCTGCGGTTATCTGGGCGATGTATCTGGCTAATGCTCAGAAACGAGGTATTCCTCTGGATAAGTTGGGTGGCACTATACAGAACGACATACTGAAGGAGTATATGGCGCAGAACGCTTTCATATTTCCGCCCAAGCCATCAATGCGGCTAATCGTTGACACTTTTGAATTCGGTATGAAAAAAACGCCGCGCTGGAATACCGTCAGCATCAGCGGCTATCATATCCGCGAAGCCGGTGCTACTGCTGTTCAGGAGCTGGCTTTCACCTTGGCCGATGGCCTTGCCTATGTTCAGGCAGGCATTGACCGCGGGTTAAAGGTGGATGATTTTGCTCCCAGGCTCAGCTTTTTCTTTAATTGTCATAATGATTTCTTCGAAGAGATCGCCAAATTCCGTGCTGCCCGCCGTATCTGGGCGCGAGAGATTAAAGAGCGGTTCAATGGCAGCGAGCGCTCTCAGTGGCTGCGTTTTCATACCCAGACAGCCGGCTGCTCGCTAACTGCCCAGCAGCCGGAAAACAATATTGTTCGTACCACTATTCAAGCACTGGCTGCCGTCATGGGTGGCACGCAATCACTGCACACCAACTCAATGGACGAAGCACTTGCCCTGCCATCGGAGAAAGCGGTGACCGTTGCTTTGAGAACGCAGCAAATTATCGCCCAAGAGAGCGGTGTCACCAATACCATCGACCCGCTTGGCGGCAGCTATTTCCTTGAGTGCCTTACCGATAAGACAGAAAAAGCTGTCTATGATTATTTTACCAGGATAGACATGCTGGGTGGTGTTATACCGGCTATGGAAGCCGGCTTCTTCCACAGAGAAATCGCTGACTCGGCTTACCGCTATCAGCAGGAGATAGATAATAAAGAACGCATCGTTGTCGGCGTCAACGAGTATGCCATGAATGAGCCGATAGCTATTCCAATCCTGGAGATGGATAAAGAGGGCGAGAAGCGACAGTTTGAGCGGCTCAGCCGACTGCGCCGGGAGAGGGATAACGAGATGGTCTCGGTAAAGCTTGAGGCATTGCGCCAGGCTGCCTGTGGCAACGAAAATCTTATGCCATATCTCCTGGAAGCCGTAAGCGCCTATGCAACTCTGGGCGAAGTCTGCGGCGTGTTGCGCAAGGTTTTTGGGGAATATCGGCTGCCGGCATTAGTGTGAACGAAAGTTAAAATTTAAATATCAAAATGCAAAATGACAAATGAAATTCAAAAATGAGTTTTAACTTTTGATTTTTGATATTATGAATAATTCGCAGCGGCACAAAATATAAATTAATAAAAGGGGGACAAGATGAAGGTAACTTTAAGTGTCATCAAGGCTGACATCGGCGGCTATGTCGGTCATTCCAGCTCGCATCCTGAGGTGCTGGACAAAGGTGAAAAGTGTATGGCAGCAGCTAAGAAGGCCGGGCTGCTCATCGACTATCATGTTACCAGATGTGGTGACGACCTACAGCTTATAATGACTCACCACCAGGGAGAGGAGGACAAGAAAATCCACAAGCTGGCCTGGGATACCTTCGTCGACTGCACCAATGTAGCCAAAAAGCTGAAGCTGCATGGTGCCGGTCAAGACATGCTGGCTGATGCCTTCTCCGGCAACGTAAAGGGCATGGGGCCCGGGGTGGCTGAGATGGAAATCGAGGAACGAGAGGCTGAAACCATCATCATCTTTATGGCGGACAAAACAGCTTCAGGTGCCTGGAACCTGCCACTGTATAAGATGTTTGCCGACCCCTTCAACACCATCGGCTTAGTCATAGCTGGCAACATGCATGGCGGCTTCTCTTTCGAAGTCCATGATGTTAAAGAGAGCAATAAGATAGTCTTCAATGCACCTGAAGAAATCTATGATATGCTGGTTTTTATGGGCGCACCCGGTCGCTATGCGGTTAAGGCTGTTTATCATCGGGAAAGTGGTGACATAGCGGCGGTCTCTTCAACTCAGCGCTTGTCTATGATGGCTGGCAGGTATGTGGGCAAGGACGACCCGGTGTGCATCGTCCGCTCTCAGGGGCACTTCCCCGCCGTAGGCGAGATCCTTGAGCCCTTTGCTTCTCCCAATATAGTAGAGGGCTGGATGAGAGGCTCACACCACGGTCCGCTGATGCCGGTAGCCGTTAGAGAGAGCAATCCAACTCGTTTTGATGGCCCCCCCAGGGTGATTGCTGCTGGCTTTCAACTTGCCAATGGTAAGCTGGTTGGTCCGCTCGATATGTTCGATGACCCGGCTTTCGAAAATGCCCGTCAGGAGGCTAGGGATATTGCCGATATGCTACGCCGTCTTGGGCCATTCGAACCTCACCGTCTGCCACTGGAAGAGATGGAATATACCACCATGCCCCAGGTGATGAAGAAGCTTCAGGGTAGATTCAAAAAGATTTAATCGTGAGTGTCTGTTTATGTAGCTTATCAGTGAGGTATTATCAAGTAACATGTCCAAGTTGCTTCTGGCTACCACCAACCGGGGAAAAGTCCGCGAGTATCGTCATCTACTGGACGGGTTGCCTTTCGAACTGGTGACCCCGAATGAGGTGGGTATAGATATAGATGTGGAAGAAAACCATCCTAGCTATGAAGAGAACGCCAGGATGAAAGCCACTGCATATGCCGGGGCAAGCCGTATTATAACCCTGGCTGACGATTCTGGGGTTGAAGTTGATGCCCTGGATGGCGAGCCAGGCATTCGCTCAGCTCGTGCTGCTGGCGAAGAAGCCAGTGATAAAGACAGGATCGAGCACCTTTTGTCCAGACTGAAAGATGTCCCATGGGAAAAGCGGACAGCACGTTTCAAATGTGTTATCGCCATAGCTGCCCCGGAGGGAAGAGTCGACTTATGCCAGGGAGAGTGCCAGGGTCTGATTGCTTTCGAGCCTGAAGGTGAAAGCGGCTTTGGATATGACCCGGTTTTTTACCTTCCTGAACTTGGTAAAACCATGGCTGAGCTGCCATTAGATATAAAGAATCAAATCAGTCATCGCGGCAGAGCTGCTCGTGAAGCATACAAAGTATTGGAGCGACTTGCGGAGAAAGTGAAATCATGACCGGTCTTTCCGACCCCTTCAACCGTCCCATCAACTATCTTCGTATCTCGGTAACCGACCGCTGCAATCTGCGTTGCATTTACTGCCTGCCCCCTGAGGGCATTAACCTGCTGCCTCACGACGAAATCTTAACCTACGAGGAGATTGTCGCAGTCGCCAGGCTGGCTGCCGAGCTCGGTATTAACAAAGTCAGGCTTACCGGCGGTGAGCCACTGGTCAGAGCCAGGCTACCGGAACTGGTGGCTATGCTGGCTGAAATAGACGCGATTGATGATATCTCGCTGACCACTAATGGTATTTTGCTTAAAAAGTGCGCTGCTGAGCTTAAGCAGGCTGGCTTAAAGCGGGTCAACATTAGCCTGGATTCCTTAAATAAAGATAAGTTTGAGCGTATAACCCGTCATGAGAAGCTAAACGAGGTACTTAAGGGCATCGAGGCGGCCGGGGCTTGCGGGCTAAATCCGGTCAAGGTCAACATGGTGGTCATGCGTGGTATAAATGATGATGAGATTGTGGACTTTGCCAAACTGACCATAACTGATGGCTGGCATGTGCGTTTTATCGAGCTGATGCCCTTTGCCGCAGATAACCCGCCAGAGGGACATTCAACTGGAGAAAAGACCAGTACTAAATTTATGTCGGCTGACGAAATAAAGCAACGCCTCGGCAGCCTGGGGAAGCTTGAGCCAAGCCATCCCATTACCGGGAATGGCCCGGCCAAATATTTCCGTTTTCCGCAAGCCAGTGGCACCATTGGCTTCATCTCACCGGTTAGCCAGCACTTCTGCTTCAATTGTAATCGCCTCCGACTTACTGCCGAAGGTAAGCTTCGCCCCTGCCTGCTCAGTGACCAGGAAGTTGACCTCCGCCAGCCACTGCGCAGCGGCGCCTCACCCGAGGAAATGAAAAAGGTCATCAACGAGGCTGTTCAGTCGAAGCCGCAGAAGCACCAGCTAACCAAGGGGAAGGTCTCTGGAAAACGTCTCATGTCTCAGGTAGGAGGTTAGGTGTGAGTTCATCTTCAGATATTCGGATGGTGGATGTGGGCGGAAAGCCGGTTACCAAAAGGCAGGCTGTAGCCAGGGGCAAAGTTTTGATGCAGGCTAAAACTCTAGGCCTGCTCAAAAAGGGCAAATTGCCCAAGGGCGACGTTTTGGCGGCGGCTCGTGTCGCTGGCATAATGGCAGCTAAGGAAACTTATCGCCTTATCCCGCTATGTCACCCGCTGCTCATTGACGATGCAATCATTGAATTTTCCATTGACGAAAAAGCCTCGGCGGTGGAAATCACGGCTACAGTGAAAGGCAGCGGTAAGACCGGCTTTGAGATGGAAGCTTTAACTGCCGTCGCCATAAGCGGGTTGACCATCTACGATATGTGCAAAACTGTAGACGGAACGCTGCGCCTGGAGAATATTCGCCTCATCAAGAAAAGCGGCGGCAAAAGCGGAACAATCACCCTCGAATAGTCCAAAACCGATTGACTTGACCCAGCAGGCGGGGTATACTTTGACGCATAACTGTTGGGGGGTGTGACATGAAACTATCCTGCCTTCAAGAGAACCTGAGCAAAGGTTTAGGCATAGTCAGTCGGGCTGTAGCCACAAGAAGTACCTTACCTATTACTCAGAATGTCTTGATAGCCACTGACCAATCGCGTCTTAAGCTGGCTGCCACCAATCTGGAGATTGCTGTCAGTTGCTGGATTGGCGCCAAAATAGAGGAAGAAGGCGCTATTACCATACCCGCCCGACTTTTAACCGAATTTATCAGCTCTCTCCCCAACGATAAGATTGATATCACCCTTACTCAGCGCACCCTTCAACTCAAGTGTGCTCGTTTCGAGGCTCGAATCAATGGCCTTGATGCGCAGGATTTCCCGCCTATTCCTCAGGTCAGCGATGGCATAGCTACCAAAATCGAGCTTGAAGCCTTAAGGGATGGGATCAGCCAGGTCGCTTTTGCTGCTGCTACCGAAGAATCCCGCCCCGTGCTTACCGGGAATCAGCTTGAATTCGATGGTGATAAATTGGCTCTGGCGGCTGCCGACGGCTTTAGATTAGCTGTTCATAATACCTCTCTACTTGAGCCGGTTAAAAATAAGACTGCCATAATCGTGCCGGCACGAGCCTTGAACGAGTTAAGCCGCTTCCTCACCGACCAGGAAGAGCCGGTTGAAATCACGGTAAATCAGCAAAAGAGCCAGATTATGTTCCGGCTAAAGAACATAGAGATGGTGTCGCAGCTTATACAGGGCACATTTCCCAACTACTCGCAGCTCATCCCGCAGAGTTACGTTACCCGTGCTGTCGTCGACGTGGCCGAGTTCTTGCGAGCTATAAGGATGGCATCCATTTTTGCCCGCGATGGCAGCGGCATCGTCCGGCTGGTCGTTACCCCCGGCGTCGAACTTACCCCGGGTAAAGTGAATATCTCAGCCAAAGCTGAAGAAGTTGGAGATAACGTTGGCGAGATTGACGCCTTGATTGACGGCGATGCGGCCAAGATTGCCTTCA
>MGOH01000058.1:0-147 GCA_001795315.1 Chloroflexi bacterium RBG_19FT_COMBO_48_23 | reverse complement strand
TTTGATCGCCGTTAAGCTAACTAATATCTATATCTGGCAAAAAGAGCGCCTGTCTCATTTGACTGAATAGGTAACCTCAAGAACAACCGATGACCATTCCATCGATTCAAGGACATAGTTGCCATTGCTGACCCTATCGAACAGTGC
>MGOH01000057.1:3270-6519 GCA_001795315.1 Chloroflexi bacterium RBG_19FT_COMBO_48_23 | reverse complement strand
AGTATCTCGCCGATATCAGCCTCCCGGTGCACTTTCAGAGTAAAGTCCTCTTCGCATATTTTAGGCAGTACCGTGCTCATTTTATCCAGATCGCCTCTCGCCTTAGGATGGACTGCCATATTCAAAAGCGGCGCAGGGAACTCAATAGGAGCAAATTTTAGCGGATGCTCACGTGCCCCAAGCGTATCTCCTGTAGTTGTCGAGACCAGTTTAGCTACAACACCGATATCTCCAGCACTGAGTGCAGGCACCGCCTCCTGTGCCTTGCCCCGCGGTACAGAGAGCTGCCCTATGCGTTCAACGGCCCCCTTATTAACATTCCATGAATGCGAGTTGCTGGAAATAGTCCCCGAGTAAACTCTAAAATAGCTGACCTTGCCCACACGAGGGTCATTAGTAGTCTTGAAAACAAAAGCCGCCAAAGGTGCTCCCGGAATCGGCTCAACAACCTCTTCAGCCTTTGTCGATGCATTCGTGGCTTTCACCACCTCCCGCTCCTTAGGTGATGGTATATAATCGTGAATTGCATCTAGCAGAGGGGTGACTGCGGTGTTCTTCAAAGCAGAACCAGACAGCACCGGCACAACTTTACCAAGCCTGGTCGCTTCTTTTATGCAGTGGTAAATCTGCTCGTCGCTTATTTCCTCGCCGTCCAGATACTTGGTAATGAGTTCATCATCAATCTCTACCACTGCTTCGATTAGCTTATCGCGGTAAGAATCGACATCGCCCGCAATAGACGAGGGCAATTCGATTTCCTTTAGTGGGGTACCACTATAAGCCTTTTTTGTTACCAGGTCCACTACCCCCTGGAAATCTTTCTGAGAACCTATTGGCAATTGAACGGGCAAGCATTTCTTGCCCAGTTTGCTTTGAATATCCTTCAAGGCATTAAAGAAGTTAGCATTCTCCCTGTCCATCTTATTCACGAAGATAAGGCACGGCAATTGTGCTTCGCTGGCATATCCCCAAACTTGCTCGGTGCCCACCTCCACGCCAGAGACTGCGCAAACCACAATGACTGCACCCTCGCTAACTGCCAGTCCTGCTTTAACCTCAGCCACAAAATCAGGGTAGCCCGGTGCATCGAGTATATTGATTTTACAATCCTTCCACTGGCATGGTAGCAAAGATAAGTTAACGCTTATCTGGCGCTTTGTCTCACCAGGGTCATAGTCTGAGGTGGTTGTACCATCAGCTACATTGCCTAAGCGGCTGATAGCACCCGAACTGAAAAGCACCGCCTCAGCCAGTGACGTTTTGCCAGCTCCAGAATGTGATAAAAAGACAACGTTTCGGATTTTTTCTGGTTCAAAATGATGCACTTAGAGCACCTCGTTCCTGGTTGTATTTTTCCCCTTCCTGGGCATTCGCATTGTAGCAATGTCTGCTCTAACCGTCAAGGTAGAGATTGCCACGCGGAGTTTATCCTGAGTAAGCATTCTTCGACAGGCTCAGAATGAGCGGTGACGAAGGGCTCGCAATGACAAGGTGGCTCCATCATGCCCCGACCTTTTAAGGTCGGTGTCCCGAGGCTAAAGCCTCGGGGCTACATGCAAGCGCTTTGTGTTATAATATCGGAACGCAAACGAAATGAAACTAAGTCGTGAGGAAGTAAAACATATCGCCCTTTTAGCCAGGTTGGGGATTGGCGAAGACGAAATCGAGAAGTTCAGAATCCAACTGTCAAACATCCTGGAAAACTTCGAGATACTCAAGGAAGTTGACACCACCGACCTGCCACCCACAGCTCAATCCATCGCTCTGCAAAATGTTCTCAGGCCAGACGAGGCAAAGCCGTCCTACCCGGTGGAAGAAATCATGGATAACGCACCTCAGCGGGAGGGCGATTGCTTCAAAACAAGGGCGGTTCTGGAATAAATCATGAGTGACCTCCATCAACTAACCATCAGCCAGGCGCACCAGCTCTTAAGAGAAAAGAAGATATCCTCGGTCGAATTGACCAAAGCCAGCCTGGCACAACTGGCTAAAGTTGAAGATAAGGTACATGCCTGCGTAACCATCAGCGAAGATACTGCTTTAAAGCAAGCCGGCGAAGCAGACAAAGCCATAAGCAGCGGTAAAATCAAACCATTAACCGGCATCCCGGCTTTGATTAAGGACGTTATGTGCACCAGGGGCATAAAGACCACCTGCTCCTCAAAAATCCTGGAGAACTTCATCCCGCCTTATGACGCCACAGTCATAGAGAAACTTAAGGCCGATAAGGCGGTGATTTTAGGCAAGACCAACATGGATGAGTTCGCCATGGGCTCATCTACGGAGAATTCCGCCTTCTTCCCAACACGAAATCCCTGGGACTTAGACCGTGTCCCCGGCGGCAGCAGCGGTGGCTCTGCCGCTGCCGTAGCTACCGATGAGGCTATCTATGCACTTGGCTCCGATACCGGCGGCAGCATACGCCAGCCCGCCGGATTCTGCAGCGTGGTCGGTTTGAAGCCGACCTACGGTAGAGTGAGCCGTTTTGGGCTGGTAGCTTTTGCCAGCTCGCTTGACCAGATTGGCCCCATAACCAAAAACGTTACCGACTGTACCCTGGTGCTTAACGCCATCGCCGGCCATGACCCGAGAGATTCGACATCAGCCCCTTACCCCATTCCTGACTACACTAAGTCACTGGTTCCAGACCTTAAAGGCCTGCGCCTGGGCATCCCTAGAGAATATTTCGTCGAGGGCATGCAAAAGGAAGTAAGAACCAGCATAGAAGCAGCTATTAAAAAGCTGGAGGAACTGGGCGCTAAAGTAGATTGGGATGCCTCTTTGTCCTTAACTAAATATGCCCTTGCCGTATATTACATCCTGGCACCTTCCGAGGCTTCGGCAAATCTGGCCAGGTACGATGGCGTAAAATACGGCTTCTCATATCAAGACACCAGTAACATGTGGGATGCTATGGAAAAGACAAAGCAGTTCGGCTTCGGGGCTGAGGTCAAAAGGCGAATCATGCTGGGAACCTATGCCCTATCCGCCGGCTACTACGACGCCTACTACCTCAAAGCTCAGAAAGTCCGCACTTTAATACGACGGGAATTCGACCGGGCTTTCGAGAAATACGACGCCTTAATTACCCCGACTTCGCCTACGGTGCCATTCAAGCTCGGTGAAAAGGTGGATGACCCTATACAAATGTACCTGAGCGATGTCTGCACTCTGCCCATAAACATCGCCGGCATACCGGCAATCTCTATCCCTGCCGGCTTCGCCGATGGCTTACCTATAGGTATGCAG
>MGOH01000057.1:1286-3233 GCA_001795315.1 Chloroflexi bacterium RBG_19FT_COMBO_48_23 | reverse complement strand
GCATCGCCTTCGCCTACGAGCAGGCCACCGACTGGCACAAGAGAAAACCCCAAATTTGAGGTGAGTCCTGGAGGGGCACAGCCCCTCTAGATAAATCCACCCTCACCTTAATCCTATCCCATTCCCCATATCCCAGCGGGAGTAAATCCTCGCTGGATGCCTGCCCACCCTTCCTCCCCCAAGAAAGAGAAAACTGGTCCTTTCTCCACTGGCGGGATAGAATTATCTCTTTTTCTCTCTCCCCTGGTGGGAGAGAGTTAGAGTGAGGGGGAATATACCTCCTAAAAGCTCTTACATAGTCACCCCTGAAGATGAGAAGCTCTTCGAACTCTGCTATAATGAGACCCACGACCAATGGTGGCTTATTAACCAAAGGTGAGGAGGCGATATGAAAAAGATTCTCGAAGCTCTGGAAAAAGACGCCCGGCTGACACCGGAACAAATCTCAAACATGACTGGCACGTCGGTTGCTGATGTAAAAAAAGCCATTAAAAAAGCCGAAGCAGACCATACCATATTGAAATACAAAACCGTAATCGATTGGTCTAAACTGGGCGAAGAGCAGGTAATGGCACTCGTCGAGGTCAAGGTCGTTCCGCAACGTAATGTCGGCTTCGACTCCATCGCTGAACGCATTTATAAATTTCGCGAAGCTCGCTCCGTCTATCTCGCCTCCGGCGCCTATGATATAGCAGTACTGGTAGCCGGCAAAACTATGCAGGAAATCGCCGTCTTTGTCTCAGAAAAACTGGCACCTTTAGACACAGTGCAGGGAACTGTTACACACTTCATCCTTAAGAAATACAAGGAAGACGGCGAAATATTTGAGGGTGGGGAAGGTACCAAGCGCCTGCCCGTAACCCCGTAAACATCCACTATCTGTTCCACAAACGGAGGCTCCTGTGTCCAAGAGTGAGTCGGTTAATATTAAACTACCTCAAGGCTACATATCCGAAATGGTGAAGGCAATCCCACCTTCGGGTATCAGGAAATTCTTTGATTTGCTCTCCTCTATAGAGGGTGTAATTTCCCTCGGCGTTGGCGAGCCTGACTTCGTCACACCGTGGAACATTTGTGAAGCCGCCATTTACTCCCTGGAAAAAGGCTACACCATGTACACCTCCAACAAGGGCACGCCTGAACTGAGAACAGAATTAGCCAAACATCTCGACTCCCGCTTTGGACTTACCTATAACCCCGACGACGAAATCCTCATCACTGTCGGCGTAAGCGAAGGACTCGACCTTGCCATGAGAGCTATACTCAACCCGGGCGATGAAGTAATCATGCCCGACCCCTGCTACGTCGCCTATCCCGCCTCGGTCAGCCTTGCCGGTGGAATACCTGTTCGAGTACCCACTACCGAGGAGAACAATTTCGAGATAACAGCCCATGACATCGAGCCGCATATCACGCAAAAGACAAAAGCTATTCTACTCGGCTATCCAGCCAACCCTACCGGCGCAGTTCTATCAAAGGAAGGGCTGATTCAAATCGCCGAACTGGCTAAGCGATATAATCTCCTGGTCGTCTCGGACGAGGTCTACGGCCAGCTGGTCTATGGCGTGGAGCATCCCTGCCTCGCCACTCTACCGGGTATGAGAGAGCGCACCATCCTGTTAAACGGCTTTTCCAAAGCCTATGCCATGACCGGATGGAGAATCGGCTATGCTGCCTCCGATAAGGAAATTATCGGAGCCATGACCAAAATTCACCAGTACACCATACTGTGCGCTTCCATAATGGGGCAGATGGCAGCTCTTGAAGCCTTAAAAGCCGGCAACAGCGAGGTAGAAGCCATGGTCAGAGATTACGACCGGCGCCGCCGAATCATCGTCAAGGGATTCAGAGATATCGGCCTGTCCTGCTTCGAGCCGAGGGGCGCCTTTTACGCCTTCCCGTCAATAAAGGTCACCGGCATGACCTCAGAAGAATTCGCTGAAAAAC
>MGOH01000057.1:0-1258 GCA_001795315.1 Chloroflexi bacterium RBG_19FT_COMBO_48_23 | reverse complement strand
TCCCGGCTCGGCTTTCGGCCGGTGTGGCGAAGGCTACCTCCGCTGCTGCTACGCCACTGCCCTCCCCGATATCGAAGAAGCCCTGAAAAGAATGGGCAGGTTCATCAAAAAACACAGCAAAAAGTAAAATCAAAAGTTAAAAATTTGCGAAGATTTTTTGGGTCATAAGGGGAGTTCTAGAGGGGCACAGCCCCTCTAGATAAACTTCCCTCCCCTTCCCCTTCGAGGGGAAGGGGACAAAGGGGATAGGGTCAAATAAAATCAAAAGTTAAAAGCTAAAAATTAAAATGACAGATAAAAATGTAGAGGTTCACCCTCACCTTAATCCTCTCCCATCAAGGGAGAGGAAATTGGTTCTCCCTCCCCTGGAGGGAGGGAGTTAGAGGGAGGGGGAATAAAACAAAATCAAAAGTTAAAAGCTAAAAATTAAACAGATAAAAATGTAAAAATTCACCCTTCCCCTCCCGCTCATTCTGAGCTTGTCGAAGAATGACACTAGGCGAAGAACTCCATCAGAAATACGGCTCTTCGTGGGTTTTGGGTTATTTTGATTTCGATATTTGAATTTGTTTAGGATTTCAGACTTCACTCTGAGCCAAGGGGAGTCCTAGAGGGGCACAGCCCCTCTAGATAAACTTCCCTCCCCTTCCCCTTCGAGGGGAAGGGGACAAAGGGGATAGGGTCAAATAAAATTAAAAGTTAAAAGCTAAAAACAAAATTTCACCCCCACCAATAAATTGAAAGGCATGCCATGGATTTCGAACTAACCGAGGAACAAAAACTAACACGTCAGGCGGTCCGCGATTTTGCCGAGAGAGAGATAGCCCCGGTCGCCAAAGAGCTGGACGATAAAGAGCAGTTCTCCACTGAGCTAACCCAAAAAATGGCTGAACTGGGTCTCCTGGGCTGCTTCGTCTCCGAGAAATACGGCGGCTCGAACATGGGGTACATCTCATATATTATCGTGGTGGAGGAGCTGGCCAGGGTGGATGGCTCACAGGCGGCTACCATCGCTGCCGGGAACTCCCTGGGCATCGGGCCAATCTACTATTTCGGTAACGAGAAACAAAAACAGGAATGGCTCCCCCAGCTTTGCTCGGGAAAGCATCTGGCAGCCTTCGGCCTCACCGAGCCTGAAGCCGGCTCGGATGCCGGCAGCTCTCGAACTACAGCCAGGCTAAAGGGAGACCGCTGGGTTATCAACGGCAGGAAAATCTTCATCACCAACGCAGCCTGCCCGCTGACCGGTGTTATCGTC
>MGOH01000056.1:2439-9022 GCA_001795315.1 Chloroflexi bacterium RBG_19FT_COMBO_48_23 | reverse complement strand
TAAACCTGAGCGAGCTGTCAATCCGCTTGTGGAGAAGCTGGGTTCAAAGAATTCCTCTTTTATTGAATTGAAAAGGGGAATATTACAAAATAATCGAGTTGGTTGTGAGCTGAAATGAATGACCCAGATAATCCTGATAAACGTAAATGGCTATATGATGAGGTTAGCCCTGACCTTGCTCAGCTACATAGAATAAAAAAGGCAATATATTCGGGACGGACCGAGTTCCAGTCTGTAGAGATTGTTGATACCAGGAGTTTCGGAGTTTGTCTTGTTCTGGATGGCAAGATTCAGTCCAGTGAGCGAGACGAGTTCATCTATCATGAGGCCTTGGTTCATCCGGCGATGCTTAGCCATGCGTGCCCTGAGATGGTGTTCATTGCTGGGGGTGGTGAGGGCGCTACTCTGCGCGAGGTGCTGACTCATAAGACAGTGAAAAGGGTAGTGATGGTGGATATCGATAAACAGGTTATAGACATCTGCCGCCGTTATTTGTCTGTCTTGCATCGAGGCTCCTTTGATGATTCTCGTTTGGAACTTCATTTTGCCGATGCTCGGAGATATCTACAGGAGACTAAGGATAAGTTTGATGTTGTGATAATAGATCTGGTTGAGCCCCTGGAAGAGGGGCCAGCTTGTTTACTATATACTCAGGAATTTTATCAGTTGGTTAAAGAAAGGATGAATGTTGGAGGTATCGTTTGTATCCAGTCTGGAGCTTCTGGCTGGACTAATTTACAAAATTTCACCGCAATCATTAACACTTTAAAAAGTGTTTTCGCTATAGTCTGTCCGTATCAAGTTTATGTTCCCTCTTTCGTTGACTTATGGGGGTTCACCACTGCATCACAAACTATCAATCCTGCTGAACTTTTACCAGGAGAAGTGGATCGTAGGATTGCAGCTCGAATGTTAAGGAAGCCAATATCGCATGATGGTCTAACTCACCAATCTTCATTCACACTGCCCAAGCACATCCGTCATCAGGTAGCCATTACGAAAAGAATCATCACTGACAAGAACCCTGTTTTTGTCCATTGATTTTGTGGTAGACTGCGGTTTCAGTTCCTATTTGCCTTTCAGCTTAGTCGGGCGTTGGGTCTCCATTAGAATGAAGGTGTAGCATCCGTAAGTGATTTGACCGCAGGGGGCGAAGCCGCATTTTTGAAAGCACTTCTGTGCCCGAATGTTCCAGTTTAAGGTCTTGAGGTGGACCCTTTTTATATGATTTTGTGAAAAAAAGTGATTGAGTGTGGCGAGTATGGCATCAGCACCGTAACCACGGTTCCAGTAAGCCCGGTCACCAATCATGATGCCCATCTCGACATCCTTTTTTGTCTCATCTATATTAAAGTAACTGCAATTGCCAATGTGTTTGCCGTCTGGAGTTTCAATGGCGAAACGATGGCTTTTACCTGGACGATATAATTCCTCGATGTAGTTTTCTAGGAATTCTTCAAAAGAACAGGATATGGGGATAGCAGCATCGAGGTGGCATAGCTCAGCATCTTGCCGCCACCTATAATCATTGGCGGCGTCCTGCAGCCGCCTTGGACGTAAATTAACTTTATTGCCGGCTAGTATCGGTGGTTTGGTTAAGTCTGCAAAGATAGAGGGTCTTCGCAAAAATACACCTCCTTCAAGGCTGATTTTGCTGCCTCACGGATTCTGGGTTGGCGATTTTTCGCTAGCTTGCTTAGGGCTTGCTTGGCTTGTTCACCGCCAATCTTACCTAAAGCGTTTATAGAAGCCTCTTGAACCTGATTGTCTTCATCTTCAGTCAACTTGATGAGATGAGGTACAGCTTCTTCAGAGCTGAGTTTGCCACAAGCATTAGCAGCCTCATACCGGATCTCGGCTTCGTCACTGTTTAATTCAGCCAGCAGAGTATTCAACCATGCTGAATCGCAATTGTGTCCCATGGCATATATAGCGCTAGCCTTAAGCTTAGTGTCGTTGCTATTATAGGCCTGTTCTATAAGTTCTCTAACCCTTGGTAAATTGAATGGAGAAATAGCTTCTAAGGCTCGACGCTTCACCACAACAGGTTCTGACTTGTTGTCCCAGACATCCAATAAAGCAGTGTATATCTTGCCTGTAAAGTGAGTGGGTAGCCTTCCTAATTCACATAAAATGGTGAATTTGCCAAGGGCTACGGCTGCTGCTGCCCGTACTTCAGCAGAACTATCTTCCTTCAAAGCGTGCAATAACGGGGTGATAAGGGTGTAGTTTTCTTCTCCGTCTAGACCAGCGACGGCTTGGGTTCTGATTGTTGCATCAGTATCGTGGAGACATAGGACGAAGACACCGCTGAAATCAAGCTTAACGTCAACCTCGCTGAGGTGCACAAGCTGAGATATAATTTGATGTCGTCGTGATACATCTGCATCCGCCCAGAGTTCTTCCAGAAATTTCAGTTCCTCGCTATTGAGGTCAGACAGATAGACCAGTTTAGAGCTGACGATTGACTTACTCGAATCAAAAATTTCCGCTATATGCTGCGTTCTGGGCGATAATTCCGCTGCCATTTATTCGTTTTCCTCTTCGTCTCCGTTCTCATTATCCTCTTCTTCCTCTTCTTCTATCTCCTCCTCTTCGGGTGGCCATACAGGTTTGGTGTAACGGTCGATGAACTCCTCCATAGCTTCAGCGGCCAGTTTTTTCATTTCCTCGTCTGATTCTTTAGCCAGTTTGGCAAGGTCAGACAGGTTGATATCAATGTCTAATATCTTGGCCAGGATGTCAACTACTGCCAGAGAGGCTTTTGGATTAGGTATTCGAGTAGTGTACATAGGCACCTCACCCAGCAGGCAGATACCTTCGAGCCCCCTTTCTTTGGCTACCCCCAGAAATAAGCCATTAAGTCCGGCAATTTGTATATCACCGCGAAGAATGACGTCATATTTTCTTAGTACTTCGAGAAGTTTTTGGTTTGTGGCAGCTCCCCAGACCCTTGGCTTTTCAGTGTGATGAATTCGGGCAATAGCTGCGGCACAGGTATACACTCTTTTGACTTTGAGTTTCTGGCTAATGTCTAGAACACAGCTAGCCAGATCATAACCTTTGAAGCTGGGCTGCTCGTTGCTGATAAACAAGGCGAGGTCTCTGTCGGAGTTGGGATTTTGCCAGTAATAAAATTTACTTTCTGGGAATTGAGGAGCTTCTATTATGTTGTTTTTAACCATGATGCCGATGGGGTCGAAGAAATCGAAGGGCTCGATTCCTCCAATCTCCTCAGCCTTTAGCTTGTCTTTAATATACTTGGCAACGATAAGAGCCACATTCCCAATCCCAGGCCAGGCTGCAAACAGGTCGCACGCCTTGCGACGCGGTTCTTTATAGAGCTTAATTACGTTTTTCATGTTGTTCACCCCATCTTTGTGGCTACTGATAAGCCAGTACAGTAGAGGCAGGGAGTCGATAGAAAACCTTCGACCCACCGTGTCTCATGTCCTATTGCTTCAATCTGTCTTAAGACCTTATATACATTTCCAGAAACCATGGTATCTTTTACTCTACCCGTTATTTTCCCCTTTTCGACTTTATAGCCTAATAAAACATTACCGCTAAAGTCCCCGTTGAGTGTGTTTCCCTGCTCGGCACCTATTAGAAATTCTACTACCAAACCTTCATTAATATCTCTTACCATGTCCCAGAAAGGAGTATCACCCTTTCCTATAATCAGGGAGCTTGGAGAAGGTGTTGGCAAGCCGCCGTGGCGGCTGCCATTTCCGGTGCTCTGTGTATTAGCAAGGGCCGCTGTCTGAAGGTCGTAGAGAAAGTGTGACACGACTCCATTGTCAACAAGCGGCGTTCGTTGGCTTGGTACCCCCTCATCGTCGCTTAGGTAACTGGCTACCTGATATGGTAGAGTAGCATCATCCCACAGAGAGAATCTTTTGTCAAAAACTTGCTCTCCCAATTTGTCCTTCAGTGGTGAGGCTCCGTCAAAAACCAATTTGCCATTTAAAGCGGATACTAAAGGGGCGAGTAGTGAGCTAGCCACACCATGTGGTGTAAAAATCACCGGCATTTGTTTGGTTGGTATACTGACATTTCTCTTGGCTAGCTCTAGCTGCTTGATTACCTCTTCGGCTACCGGTCTGAAATCAAAAATTGGGTGGCATGAACTATAGCTATCACCAACGAATAGCATGTCCTCAGCTTTAATTAGAACACCTTCAAGGCTAAGGTTGAAAAAGCTTTTGCTGTAGCTGGCTTCGCCACCTTCGGAGTTGATAATATTGACTGAGATGATTCCTTTGGTTACAGATGCTTCGCATAGAACGTCTGGTGTATGTTGCTTTATTGAACTTATAAGTTGTTCTCCAAGCGTGACCATGTCCTCTACATTTACATTGTCCATTTGGGAATCGAAGGTCTCTATCTTTGGATAAACCTTTGGGTTGGGAAAGTCGAATTTTACTGGCATGCCAAATGGACATGTCTCTACTGCCATTTCGATCAGCGTTTCTGGCTCGATATAGCCGTTAGCCTGAGCGAAGCCTATTTTCCCGCCTTTGATGAGTCTTAAGGCTGTGCTGACGTTTTCTTTGCTCTGTATTTGTTTCAGCAGGTTGGCTTCGAAATGAACAGGAGTCACTTTGGAAGAGACTTGGAATACCTCGGCCTGGTCTGCTAGTTTCTTGGCTTGTGATAGAATCTCCTCCATTTAACTGCCTCCGATTAGGCAGCGGCGTATTCGTATATGTGGGCTGCCATTGGAAACGGGTAAAGGTGACTGTCCGCGTTTGCCACAGCCACCACCCTGATTCATCTGTAAATCATTGCCTATGGCGTCTATATTGTCCAGAGTGACGAAGACATTGCCGCTGAGAACTACCGGACGGAGTAACTCTGCTATTTTACCATTGCGAATCATGTAGGCTTCGGAGGCGGAGAATGTAAACATCTCCAGACTGGTTGTGCCTCCGTACCAATCCTTGGCATAGATACCTTCTTTGATGTCGCTGATAATATCTTCAAAAGATAGCGTTCCGGGTTCAATATATGTGTTGGTCATTCTGACTATTGGTGGATAAAGGTAGCTAATTGCCCGAGCGTTGCCTGTGGGATTTTCATTCATTTTGGCAGCTGTTTCTCGGGAGTGTAGTCTACTTTCGAGCGTACCTTCTCTGATGAGATATGTCTTTGTTGCTGGAACTCCCTCGTCATCGTATTTGTAACTGCCTCGCAGTCCAGGGACAGCAGCGCCATCAACAATATTTAGGTACTTGTCGCCGAATCTCCGACCCAGGGCCATGATTTCTTGCAACTGCTTGTTTTCGTAAACATGGTCTGCCTCGGACAAATGCCCGAAGGCTTCATGGACAAATACGCCAGCAAGGACGGGGTCGAGGACAATGGTATATTCGCCTCCTTTGGCTTGAGGCGCTGAAAGAAGCGTTGCTGCTCGCTGTGCCATCTGTTTTATCTGCTCTTGTAGGCCCTCTATGGCTGAAAAATCACCCTGGCTACCTAAGCTCAGCCCAACCTGCTGAACTTGCCCATCTTCTGAGGCTATAGCTGTTAGACGCAGGTTTGCATCTGCTTTGTTTTGCTCTATATAAGTGCCTTCGGAGTTGGCAAAAGTTATTTTTCTCTGGCTGTCATAATAGCCGATGTTGGATGTTCGTATCTTGGGTGTGCTCAGGATAATGTCGTTATATTCGTCAAGCAGTTGTTTTTTCGATGATAACGGAATAGTCGTTAGCCCATTTTTTCCGGTCGTTACTACGTCGATTATCGGCTCTGTTTGACTGAGCTTGAAGTCTTCCTTGCCGGTAAGTCTTGCCTGTTGTACGGCTAGCTCTACCTTGTCTCGGAGTTTGTTGGTATTATTGAAGCTGACGAATCCCCAACCACCTTTGACCAGAGCCCGCACATTGCCACCCAGACTCGATGTTCTGCCTACCTCCTCCAGCCTTCCGCCGCGGTAAATAATCCGGGTTATCTGGGTTTCCTCAAGCCGAATCTCGACATAGTCGGCTTTATGGCCCTGCAAAGAATTAGCAATCCTGTCCCGCATCTTGTTGCTTTCTAGAGCCTATGTATTGTAGCCCGTGATTACCCTTGTAGGCAAACCGAAGTAATTTCAACCCAGAAGGATGAGCGGTTCCGAGTCATAGACTTTTTTAAAGCCTAGTTATATACTTATTGCGGAGGTATTTAAATGCATTCCAGTCTCATTGGAAAAGTTGAGAAAGCCAAAAGATATGCCCAGGAACCAGACCGTGTTACCCTTTCAGAGTTCTCCGCTGATTTTCGCGGTGAGCATGATAATTATGCTGTGACTTATAAAAGTAATAAATGGCATTGCACCTGCCAATTTTTTTCGCAGTGGGAGACTTGTAGTCATACCATGGCATTACAGCGGCTTTTCTCGGGGGTATTGCCTGTAGAGGCAGGTACCTCTCTTGATACCGATATTACTGGCTGATATCTGCTGCCCTTGTCCTGGTGAAGAAATCTATCGCTTCAGCTACTACGAAAAGAGAACCTGTAACCAGAATAAGCCCTGTCTTCTGAGTTGTAACCAGAGCCTTGGATAGGGCCGTAGAAGTGTTTTCAATTACATCCACTT
>MGOH01000056.1:1118-2294 GCA_001795315.1 Chloroflexi bacterium RBG_19FT_COMBO_48_23 | reverse complement strand
ATTTTTTATAAATTCTACTAATTTACTCATTGAATAGGCATTGTGGGCTCCATCAACGACTACCATCGGCTCATGACTCAAGATCTGAAGCCTGCCCGGCCAGCTTACTTGGCTGAATCCCTGGGCGATATTTTGGGCCGAAATCTTTGCGCCGAGGCAAACTAAAACTTCTAGAGCGGCTAAGGCTGTAGCTGCATTCTCCAACTGATGGTCACCAAGCAGTGGTATAGTCAGGTCATAGTCCCCTGTTTTACTTTTAATTTTCATGGTTTGCTGACGTAGGTTACTGTCTGTCTTGTGCCAGGTGACATCCTTGCCGACTTGAATTAATCTTGCCCGTTGCTGGCGGCAGGCTTGTTCAATTATTTTGGCAGCCTCCTCGACTTGTGGGGCGCTGACCACTATACATCCATGCTTTATTATGCCCGCCTTCTCGGCGGCTATTTTGGCAACAGTGTCACCCAGAATCTCGGTGTGGTCGAGGCTAAGTGAAGTGATGACGCAGACATCGGCTTTGGCTACATTAGTGGCATCAAGTCTACCTCCCAAGCCCACTTCGAGCACCTGGAAATCCACTCGGCTGTCCTTAAAATAAGCAAAGACGACTGCTGTTAATATCTCGAATGTGGTCAGCTCGCCATATACGGACTCATTGTTTATCTTTTCAACGATTGGTTTGAGCTTTGTTACCAAAGCAGCGAAATCAGACTCGGAAATCATAGTCCCGTTAATCCTAATGCGCTCTCTCAAGGTATGGAGGTGTGGTGAGGTGAATAATCCTGTCTTGTAGCCGGCAGCGATAAGAGTTTGGGAAATCATGACTGCGGTGCTCCCCTTGCCCTTGGTGCCGGCTATGTGCACTGTTCTCGTTCCGAGGTGTGGATTGCCAAGGGGCTGTAGCAGCTTTTCCATCCGCCTCAGGTCGTAATTAGCCGATGTGTAGGCAATACCCGGGATTTTCTCGTAGTCGGTGAAGCTTAGGATGTAGTTCTCAGCCTGTCGATAGTTCATTTCGCTTTTATCGCTTTTAAGGTGGGCAGCAATTGAGAGTTGTGTTGCTAATCAAACTAATTGTGAAACAAACTAACTTAGAAATATAAGGTATTCAATGATTCATAATAGCTATGGGAAAAGCCTTAATATAGTTTCATCAGTATAGCCAATAAACCATATTTC
>MGOH01000056.1:598-1111 GCA_001795315.1 Chloroflexi bacterium RBG_19FT_COMBO_48_23 | reverse complement strand
CCAGAATCCGCCATGAATTGCTGCTGCTTTTCTCGGTAATAGTCTAAGTTATTCGGCTTCACTGTTCTCCATCCATCTAAAGCTAAAGTCAAATTTTGGCGATCTCGTGTAGAATAAATGTCCTTTTTCTTATTAATTGCTTTATCTAAAGCAGCTTTTGTTAGTTTATTAATCTCCCCGTTTCTCTCCAAGATACCTTTACTTCGCGCCAAATTTTCAAACGCCTGACTGTCTGAAACGGTGACTTGAATTTCTTCAGAACGTCCAATGGTCTTATCAATAATTATTATATCCGTAGAATCATATTGAGGCGGTTGACCTTTACTAATTTCATAATTGGAATTATGTGTACGATTATAAGCTGGCAATAGTGATTCGACTATTTCCTCTTCTTTACGTTGAAGTAGATCGCTTTGTTCTTTCGGAGAGCGTATAGTAACCTTCTCTTCAATCTTATCACCAGAATAAAAAGCTGAGTGAGTCAATTTACTATGTTTATCTATTTCACTATAC
>MGOH01000056.1:270-411 GCA_001795315.1 Chloroflexi bacterium RBG_19FT_COMBO_48_23 | reverse complement strand
GCACATAGATACCCACAAACTTTACATCGCCATACCGGGAGTGGGAGGGACATGACAGCGCCCGGTGCTGGTTTGGTCTGGGATAGTTTTGTTTCTCTAACTGGTGGACGTCGCTCGGGTATGGCACCAATCTGTTTTTTG
>MGOH01000056.1:0-164 GCA_001795315.1 Chloroflexi bacterium RBG_19FT_COMBO_48_23 | reverse complement strand
TCTATAATCACATGGACAAATAATATCAATGTCATCCTCTCTTTTCCCGGAGGATAGTCTGCAGGGGCAAGCGCGATAGCCGTACCTCTTTTCATTTGTGAGCAGCCCTTTCATCAGTTCTTTGGTAAACGCAACATCCGGATTGAGATGGTATCCACTTGCTT
>MGOH01000055.1:13699-14031 GCA_001795315.1 Chloroflexi bacterium RBG_19FT_COMBO_48_23 | reverse complement strand
GAACTTGAGCAGAATCCTTTGCAGGACAGTGATTACTATGAGCAGCCAGACGGCACCTATAATTACGTCGGAGGCATGGGTTGCCACGTATACCGTGGGGTCAATCTGGAGCGCTGTGCCGATGGCTGCCAGGTTGGGCGTACCGCCGGTATAGACGCCGATTAGCATCCCGGACACCTTCCAGGCTTCCCCACCTATCAGTGACCTGAATATAAAATAGCCGGCACAGACTGTTATCACCACTGACAGCACCACAAAGGCGAATGACAGCAGCGATTTACCGGCTAGCCTGGACCACTTCTTGATATCTATGGAGAAAAAGATGAGGGGTA
>MGOH01000055.1:13526-13663 GCA_001795315.1 Chloroflexi bacterium RBG_19FT_COMBO_48_23 | reverse complement strand
GTATGCCGAAGATGTTTTCGGGCAGGACGCCTATGTTGCCGATAAGGATACCAACGGCATAACAGATGACTACGGCGCCAAGCTTATTGAGAACGGGGAATCTCTGGCACAGATAGATGACCAGTGCCGGGAACAGG
>MGOH01000055.1:13381-13489 GCA_001795315.1 Chloroflexi bacterium RBG_19FT_COMBO_48_23 | reverse complement strand
TCCTTTGAAGTTTAAGCTGATACTAACCGTTGTACCTGTGCTATACAGAAAGGCATTATATCATGTCAGTAAACCGTGGGACTATACTGACTCACACCTCTTGCGGCG
>MGOH01000055.1:12989-13328 GCA_001795315.1 Chloroflexi bacterium RBG_19FT_COMBO_48_23 | reverse complement strand
TGTTTTAAAGAGCCATAAGCCGGAAGCCTTACTCACCCAGCTTCTTAATGGCTAACACAAGTGCGGTGATGCCGGCCAGGACGCCTGCTCCCAAAACATAAATTATACTGCCAATGATGAAACGAAATACGGCCATCTCACTTGTAATTTCTCCTGTAGAGACTCTGATAATGGTGCGTACCAGAACATAAAGAATAGCGACCACAGCTCCTATCAGGAAGACAATAAGCGGGAGACTCAATTTCCTCTTCTTTTTAATGGCTACCACAAGTGCGGTGATACCGGCAGCGATGCCTGCTACCGCAACACCGATTATGCTGCCAATGAAGAAGCGTGTCA
>MGOH01000055.1:6759-12884 GCA_001795315.1 Chloroflexi bacterium RBG_19FT_COMBO_48_23 | reverse complement strand
GACTCAATTTTTTCATCGTGAACTCCTGTGTGCCTTCTTGGCGTGAACAGGACTGGCAGCCTGTTATAAGTAGGCTAATTATATGGAGTATGGTTCATGGTGTCTAGTATATAAAAAAATGCCGAGGGAGGGACTCGAACCCACACCTCCTTGCGGAGAGCGGATTTTAAGTCCGCCGCGTCTGCCATTCCGCCACCTCGGCAAGAAGTGAGTAAAATTGGAGGCGGCGAGCGGAGTCGAACCGCTGAATAGGGGTTTTGCAGACCCCCGCCTTAACCGCTTGGCTACGCCGCCTTAGATTCTATTGGAGCGGAAGACGAGATTCGAACTCGCGACCTCCTCCTTGGCAAGGAGGCGTTCTACCGCTGAACTACTTCCGCACTGCCTACATTATATATATATTGCAGATATTATAACAAAATGGTGCCGAGGAGGAGATTTGAACTCCTACGGGCTTACGCCCACCACCCCCTCAAGATGGCGTGTCTACCTATTCCACCACCTCGGCATTCACCGTACACCATGGCAGGGGCGGCAGGGTTCGAACCCGCGACCTGCGGTTTTGGAGACCGCTGCTCTACCAACTGAGCTACACCCCTACGCTACAGAATTCGAGAACAAATCGAGTTATGTTGTTAATATGCTGACCAATTGCGAAGACATTATAGAGAAAAAAGTGGGGAAATTCAACGTATTTTTGAGCGTGTTGATGTTTCCAGGCGAGTCACCCCGATGGTGCTATCGCATAATTCACTGGCTGTTCCGGCTGGTGAATTTTAGCTTAAAAGTACCCCTGGGGCGATTCGAACGCCCGACACGCGGTTTAGGAAACCGCTGCTCTATCCATCTGAGCTACAGGGGCAGCAAACTCGGCTTAGTACCGTACCTTCTTGATTACGTACCCCTCTGGCGTAATTACCCTTTGCAGTTGCATTCCCTGTCCAGGCGTTGTCTCCTCCGGTTCTTCTATCTCCTCTGCCTCTTCTTCAGGTTCCTTTGCAATAACAGCTCTTTTTGTTGAAGGTGAAGCTAAGGCTAAAGCCTCCGGCTTAGCAGGCAAGCCTTTGTTTGACCTTTTTCTAAGCTCGCCTAACGTACTATCTAAATTCTTGAGTAACTCGGCGATTTGGCCTTCAGCCAGAGCGTTCTCTTCTTCTGTTGCCATGTTTTCAATCTGAGCAACATATTTTTGGAGTCTAGAGCTTTGCTCCCCCAACTCTTTAATCTGCTCAGCCAGGTTATTGGCCATAGCTTGTATCTCAGGTATCTCTGAATCGAGTAGGTTCTTGATGATATGCCGGACGACAGCTCTCCGAGGCTTTCTTGCCATCTTCGTAACCTTCCTCCATATTCTGGCGGACCTAAACTTACGCACGGGCGTAATTTGCCACTCGCCGTCTAGTTTCCTCTTACTGAGTACTACCCCGCCTGTCAAATAATTATAACAATGGCGCATTGTTAATGCAACAGCCCCCTTTTACAGGGGTGTTGTATGCCTCATAAAACTTCCTTGACTTTTGCTAGGGCTTTTTCTATACTAACACCCCGTGGTTTGTTTGGGTGGGGTTGGCCGAAAGGTTTGTTCAATTGCCCGAGTGGCGCAATGGTAGCGCAACCGACTTGTAATCGGTAGGTTAGTGGGTTCGACTCCCCTCTCGGGCTTTGACTTTAGGTTTAGGTCGGGAGGGGTGCCGGAGTGGACAATCGGAGCAGACTGTAAATCTGCCGCCTGTAGGCTACGTAGGTTCGAATCCTACCCCCTCCACCATCCCAGAGAGTTTGCGACTTTAATAAAATAGTGTATAATTTAAGGCTATATTGTATAATATTGGAAAGTTTGCCCACATAGCTCAGTAGGTAGAGCACGTTCTTGGTAAGAACGGGGTCACCAGTTCGAATCTGGTTGTGGGCTGTGTAAAGAAGGAGGTTTCTTAAAATGGCAAAGAAGGTCTTTCAGCGTACTAAACCGCATCTCAATGTGGGAACGATAGGCCACGTTGATCACGGTAAGACGACTTTGACTTCGGCGATTACTCTATGCCTATCTAAGCAAGGGGGTACTGAATTTCGTGCCTTCGATTCCATAGATAATGCACCTGAGGAGAAGGCTCGTGGCTTGACAATCGCTATTGCTCATATTGAATATGAGACTGAAAAACGGCACTACGCTCACGTAGATTGCCCGGGGCATGCTGACTATATTAAGAATATGATTACTGGTGCAGCTCAGATGGATGGGGCAATACTGGTAGTTAGCGCTCCCGATGGGCCTATGCCTCAGACACGTGAGCATATTCTTCTGGCTCGACAGGTAGAGGTGCCCAGCATACTGGTGGCATTGAATAAAGTAGATATGATGGATGACCCCGAGTTGCTGGACCTTGTTGAACTTGAAGTTAGAGACCTTCTGTCCAAACAGAAATTTCCAGGAGATAAAACTCCTATCGTTCGGGTAAGTGCTCTTAAGGCGCTGGAATGTGGTTGTGGCAAGCGAGAGTGCGAGTGGTGCGGTAAAATTTTGCAGTTGGCGGATACTGTAGATGAATGGGTGCCGCTGCCGGTAAGACCTAAAGACAAGCCTTTCTTGATGCCGGTAGAGGATGTATTTGGTATCAAGGGGCGTGGCACTGTAGTCACTGGTAGGGTGGAGCGAGGTATAGTTAAGACAGGTGACGAGATCGAAATAGTGGGCATAAAGGACACACGGAAGACTGTGGTAACTGGAGTGGAGATGTTCCACAAGACCCTGGAGTCAGGAGAGCCTGGGGACGCTGTGGGCTGCTTGCTCAGGGGCATAGAGCGTGAGGATGTGGAGAGAGGTCAGGTTCTAGCAGCACCGGGCTCGATTACACCACATACCCACTTCGAGGCTGAGGTCTATGTATTAACAAAGGAAGAAGGTGGCCGGCATACCCCGTTCTTTAATGGCTATAAGCCTCAGTTCTACATTAGAACTCTTGATATTACCGGGATTGCGGAGTTGCCTAAAGGGGTAGAGATGGTCATGCCCGGCGATAACATAAAAATGACCATAAAGCTTATTTATCCGGTAGCTTTGGAAACAGGACTACGTTTTGCCATTCGAGAGGGTGGCAGGACCGTCGGAGCTGGTGTCATCGGTAAGATTATTGAATAATCATGGCTAAAAAAGGTGAGTCGCGTGGTGTCATTCATCTGGCGTGCACTCAGTGCCAGGAGAGAACATATACCACTGATAAGAATAAGAAGAATGACCCTCAGCGGTTGGAATTGAGTAGATACTGCCCTCGTTGCCGTATTCACACGCTCCATCGGGAGACTAAGTAATCCTTGACCAAGAAGAGTCAGCCTCAAATCGTCGCCAAGAAAAGGTCTCGTTTTGCCTTTATTGGTGAAATTATAGGTGAGTTGAGGAAGGTAACCTGGCCGTCAAGGCGAGACACTGTGCGCCTGACGATCATGGTTATCATTGTATGTGTTTTGGTTGGGCTCTTTCTGGGGGCGCTTGATTATGGTTTTTCCGAGTTGGTTGCTAAAGTGCTCTTAGGTGGGAGTTAGGGTTGTGAAGAACGGCAATAAACGGTGGTATATTGTGCACACCTACTCTGGCTATGAAGATCGTGTCCAGAGGGCTCTGGAACAGCGAATTAAGTTTATGGATGCTGAGGACAAGATATTCAAGATAGAAATACCTAAAGAAGAGGAAATTGAGATCAGAGGTGGACAGCGGCGCACGGTGTCCAAGAAGGTCTTCCCCGGCTATGTTTTAGTGCAGATGCAGATGGATGATGACAGTTGGAATGTGGTGCGTAATACACCTGGTATAACCGGCTTTGTCGGTAGCGGTAACAAACCAACGCCTCTGTCTGAAGATGAGGTGCATGCTATCTTAAAGAGAGCTGAAGGTTCCCCTCAGGTCAAAGTGGGTTTTAGAAAAGGTGAAAGCGTCCGAGTGGTTGACGGCCCCTTTAATGACTTCGTTGGGGTGGTTGATGAGATAAACGTGGCGAAAGGGAAGGTAAAAGTAATGTTGACTCTTTTCGGGCGAGAGACATCTGTGGAACTTGATTTTTTGCAGGTGCAGAGGTTGTAAATGGCGAAAAAGGTTAAAGCTATCATTAAACTTCAGATTGAGGCAGGCAAGGCTACCCCGGCCCCGCCGGTTGGTCCGGCTTTGGGTCAGCATGGCGTCAATATTATGGCTTTCTGCAAGGACTATAACGAACAGACTAGCTCACAGGCAGGGTCTATTGTCCCTGTGGAGATAACTGTATATGAGGACAGGTCATTCACTTTCATTACTAAAACGCCGCCGGCATCCGACCTATTGAAAAAAGCCTTAAGTATTGAGAAAGCTAGCAGCACTGCCGGGCAGCAAAAAGTGGGTGTACTGCCTCGCGAGAAGATTAATGAAATTGCCCGGGTTAAAATGAAAGACTTAAATGCGGTAGACCTTGAAGGAGCAGCACGGATTATCGAAGGCACCGCTCGAAGCATGGGAATTGACGTGGAGTAAACTATGGTAACAAAAGGAAAGAAATACAAAGAAGCAACCAAGCTGGTCAGTAGAGAGAATGCATATACGCCTGGTGAGGCTGTCGAACTGGCTAAGAAAGCTGCCTTTGCAGGCTTTGATGAGACTGTAGAGATGCACTTAAGGATGGGAGTTGACCCTAGAAGTGCTGACCAGCAAGTGCGAGGAATAGCTCTTTTACCTAACGGCTTAGGTAAGAAAGTTCGTATTCTCGTCTTTGTTCAGGGTGAAGGAGCCAGAGCCGCTGAAGAGGCGGGGGCTGATTATGTTGGCAGTGATGACTTTGTTAAGAAGATTGAAGATGGCTGGCTTGATTTTGATGTGAGTATAGCTACTCCGGATATGATGGGTAAGGTTGGTAAGCTGGGTAAAATACTGGGGCGCAAAGGCTTGATGCCTAATCCTAAGTCAGGTACAGTGGTAGCGGCTGAAGATTTGCCTAGAGCTATTGCCGAAGCTCGCAAAGGCCGGGTGGAATTCCGGCTGGATAGGACGGCGATTATTCACGTGCCTATAGGTAAAGCCAGCTTTGATGAGGCCAAACTACTGGAGAACTTAACCGCGCTGGTGGAAGCTGTAGTGAAGGCTAAACCCAGTGGGGCTAAGGGGCAATATATCAAAAGTGCTTTTTTGACAACTACCATGGGGCCTGGTATCAGGCTTGACCTTAGGCCCCTGTTGGCGTGATTTTGGCCTGAGCTCTTTAGGAATTGAATATTAGACTTCTGTTGTGCCCATGATAGCAGGTGCCGTAGGGCTTAAAAGTGTGCCTGCCGAGGTGCGTTGCGACGAGTTTTCGGAACTCGGTCTAATGTCCTTGTGTCGTGGCACAAGGATTTTTTATTTTTTAGGAGTGTGACAATGTTAAAAGAGAAAAAAGAACAAATGATAGACGAGCTAGCTGGTAGCCTGTCTCGATGTACCATTGCTGTAGCTACGGATTATCGTGGGCTCACGGCGAAAGAAATGGTACAGTTGCGTCGGCGTTTGACCGATATGGGTGTAGAGTATCGGGTGATAAAAAATACTCTAACGCGGTTTGCTGCCGAGAAAGCTGGCAAAAAACAGTTAGAGATATTGCTGACTGGTCCTGTGGCTATGGCTTTTGGCTACGATGATGTGGTTAAGCCAGCTCAGGTTTTGAGGGAGCATATTCGCTCTGCGAGCTCGGTGTTGCAAATCAAGGGCGGTATTATGGGCGATAAGCTGCTTACCGCTGAGGATATCGCTAATCTGGCTACTATGCCGCCGAAGGATGTCATGATTGCTAGATTAGTGTGGCAGTTGAATGCCCCGCTGCAAGCTTTGCATAATGTTTTAAGTGCACCTTTACACGGTCTTTTAAATGTTATGCAGGCAAGAATGAAACAAGTTGAAGGAGGATAAAATGTCAGAGGAAAAAGTTCAGTCCGAACAGCCAGAGGAAGAGAAGGTCGAACAACCAGAGGGAGAGAAGGTTGAAGAACCAAAGGCGAAGAAGCAATCTAAGGCTAAGGAAACTTCGTCGGCAGGAGCTAAAGCTATGGCAAATGAAGAAATTATAGCTGCAGTAAAGAGCATGACCGTCTTGGAGCTAGCCAATTTAGTGAAAGCGTTGGAGGAGGAGTTTGGG
>MGOH01000055.1:0-6738 GCA_001795315.1 Chloroflexi bacterium RBG_19FT_COMBO_48_23 | reverse complement strand
TGCCGGTGCGCAAGCCGCAGCGGCCGAGGAGGAGAAAACGGAGTTCACTGTAATCCTTAAAGAAATCGGTGAGAATAAAATCAATGTAATCAAGGCGGTGCGAGAGGTAACCACTCTTGGTCTAAAAGAGGCCAAAGATTTGGTGGAAGGCGCTCCTAAACCAGTCAAAGAAGGCGTCAATAAAGATGAAGCGGACGCTGTTAAGAAGAAGCTGGAGGAGGCCGGGGCTAAGGTGGAAATCAAGTAGCGTTTCCTGGTTAGTTTTGAGTTTGATATTCCTAAGACCTCATTTGTATTGCAAATAACAAGAGAAGTCAAATAGCTCGCCAAAGGTTATTTGGAGGCAAGAGAACAAGTGGCCTTTGGCGGGTTTTTCATTGCAGTTGGTCAGCGCCACGTTTATTGTCTGGTGTGTCAGCACTTCCCGCTTGCGTTGGTTGTGTCGCCTTTTCGTAGTGTGCCTGTCGGCCTGTAAACATTATGCCTATGGCTGCGATTATGACCGTGATAAGAATAATGGCCACGATAATGTCAGGATAAGCTGAAGCGCCATGAATGCCGGAACTGAGCACTATCTGGGCCATCACGGCAGCAGATAGCCCTCTGGGTAACATGGTTGTTAGCAAGCCTGAATTGGCTGATAAGATTTTGTTACCTAAGCAGCTGAACAACACGGCGAAATACCTGATGAATAGAAGCAGCAAAGACAGGATAAGGGAAATAAGGATGAGGACTGGTTGATTAAAGGTGATAATCACTCCCAGGTAGATGAAAAAGAATGTCTTTATGAAGAAGGACATTTGGGAGTGAAATTTTTTCATTATCTCTGTTGTCTCAATTGTCCGCCTGACTGTTAATAGTCTTGGTATTCGGATGCCGTTTCCTAGTACCAGCCCGAATGTCAGGGCAAAGATGACCCCGCTGCCGTCTATACTCTCTACGGCGAAATAAAGAATAAAGAGGATGCCAAGTGTTAGGATATCGTCGTAAATCTCATGCTTCAGTTTGGTGAGTAGCCAAAGCCAAGGGATCCCTGTTGCGATTCCTAATACAGCTCCCAGAGAGAATTTTATACTGATGGCTTTCGCTGCCGTAGTAAATGCGTTGCTGTCGACTGTGCCGATAGTCATTATCTCCAAAATGACCAGAGCGATGACGATAACAAGTGCACCGTTTAGAGCTGATTCCAAGTTAAGGAGTGAACAGACTTCACTTGGAGCTCTGATACGCCTGACTAATGGTATGACTATCGAAGGGCTGTTGCCGCTCACGATAGCACCAAGCAGCAAGCTGTTCAGAAATCCCCAGTCGAGGACGTAGTAAGCAAAGGCTGTTGTTGCTGCCATGCTGAATCCGATGCCCAGGAAAACAAGGAGCAGCGCTCTGTGTGCAGTGCGCAGGATTGTACCAGGGTGGAGATTGAGGCCACCGTCAAACAAAATGATGGCTATTGCTAGAGTGGCAATAAACTGTGATGCTGGAGCTAGTTGGGAAGGGTTGACGATGTAAAGAACTGGGCCTATTAAAAAGCCTAGTGCAATTAGTATCAGTATATCGGGAATGCCGGTTTTTCGGAAGAGGTAATCAGCTAGGAATCCGATAATTAAGAGAATACCGATTAGCCCAAGAATCTGTACTGCCGTCATATTCGAAATCTCTTGTACACTAATGTCCGGCTATATGATGTATTTGCGGGTTGTAAGATTTGTGCCAGGTACTGCCAAGCATTTGGGAAAGCATAATAGAAAAAGATGACTTTGACAAGTCTAGTTATAGTCGGAATTATATCATGAAGACCAGAAGTTATATATACTTAGGCTGTCACGTCTTGTAGCCGTTCTCGACTTGTGGCGCTTTTCTGCCGAATATAAGGATGCCCAAAGCTGATGTGATGACAGTAGTTACTATGATTGCCATTATCAGGTCGGGGTAAACGGCGGCATTATGGATATTCGCAGCGACTACTATCTGAACCAGCACAGCGGCGGCTTCACCTCTGGCTAACATCGTGGTTAGTATACCCATATTACTTAGCAAAGTCCTGTTCCCTATGGAAGTGAGAATTACTGCGATGTACCTCGTAAACAGGAGTATAATAGCGAGAATGACCCCGATTACAACGAGTGTAGGATTGCTAAAAGTTATCATCAGTCCCAAGTAGATAAAGAAGAAGGTTTTTATGAAGAAATATATTTGCGAGTGAAACCTCTTCATTATTTCGGTGGTCTCGACTGTCCGTTTTATTCTCAACAGTCTAGCTAAACTAACTCCGTTTCCTAATATGAGACCGAAGACTAAGACAAATATGACTCCGCTGCCATCTACGGTTTCTACAAAGAAATAGAAGAGAAAAACGACAGCTAGGGTCAAGATGTCGCTATAGCTCTCCTTTTCCAGTAGTGTCAGCATCCAGAGCCAGAAAAATCCGACAACTGTTCCAGATGCAAGCCCAATCGCAAACTGTATACCAATAGCCTGGGCAACTACTGAAACCTCAATCCCAGCTTTTCCGCTACATATAACTTCTAAGATGACTAAGGCCATAACTATTATTACGGGACTATTTAGAACAGATTCCATGGACAACAAAGATGTGACTTGAGCAGGAACTCTGGCTCGGGTTATCAATGGTATTACTATGGCGGAACTGGTACCGCCGACAATGGTTCCGAGTAATAAACTGTCCATCAGTTCCCACTGGAACAGGTAATAGGCAGAGGCTGCTATCGAGGCTATGCTGACTCCAACTCCCACTAAGACCAGTAATATTGCTCTAGGCGTGCTTGATAGGACCCTTGAAAATTCAAATTCTAGCCCACTGCAAAATAGAATAACGACTAAAGCCAGGCTGGCGATCATTTGCGAAGCTGGGGCTAGTTGAGACGGGTCGATAATTTTAAAGACAGGCCCCATCAAGTAGCCTAATGCCAGTAATATTAGTATGTCAGGGAAATTTGTCTTCTTGAAAAGATAGTCTGCCAGGAAGCCAATAATGAGGAGAATACCAATTAATCCGAATACTGCTGTAGCTGTCATCTCAGGTTTCTCATTCGGCTGTAAACTTTTACCTGCACAAGCCCCCTATATTTTTGGAGCTTATATAGTCTTATCGTGCGTTTAGCAAGCCTGTGGCGAATCTACTATTGGTCTGCAATTATATATTAACAGCAGCGATAGATGCAATGGTTTTCTCTCTCCGCGATACTGTCATGAATCATGATACGGAGAAAGTTTAATAACTGCCCATAACGGATGGCTTGAAATAAGAAGATTTTAATAGCGTGATATATGCATTGCATAAAGACCGGTGAAATTATTTTGGCCGAATTTTATGTATGATCACCTGCCGTATATTTACTGGATAGTTTAATCTAAATGATGTAAGATTGATTACCAGATAAAATAAGGGGAGAGATAAGTATGGCTGAAGCGGAATTATACGAAGTGGCTGCTGATGTAATATCTCAAAAAGGCACTTGTGTTTTAGGTCACAAGGTTGGTGACAAGTTTCTCATTGCGGATAAGACTCCACCTGGGATGTGTGCTTGGGCGTTTTACACGCTTTTCCCCTTTATTTCAGTCCTGCAGTTCGGTGGCTCTTTCCCTTGGGAAGAGGACCGGGATAAGGCTACAGTCGCTTGCCCGGACCCAGCTAATCCAGTCGTCTTCGAGTTGAAACGTTTACGAAAATAAATTGTTGTCCGTTCAACTCAAGTCAATGTTGCCATGGGCGAACTGCTGTCTATAAGCATCAGCGCAAAAGATGTTTGTAATTTCCGACCTAATAAATACAAAGCTTGACAAACCTCCGCGTTTACATATACGCTTTAAGCTTAAGTAGCAATTCCTTCATTTGTTGAGCATCTGGTTATAGCAGTCGGGTATCAGTGGTAATTGGGCAGATGGAAACAGGACAGCGCTATAAAATACTCTATGATATAGCACAGAAACTCAACTCCAATCTGGCCCCTCAAGAGGTGCTGCGGACTATCGTGGAGAGCATCCGTGATGCCGCAAATGCTAAAGGGTGCTCGTTGATGTTGTTAACCCCAGACCGTCAAGAATTAATACATAGTGTGGCTTGTGGGCTGAGTGATTGGTATGTACGAAAAGGGCCGGTAAAAGTAGATGCGGCCATAGCACAGGCTCTTGAGGCTAAGCCGGTGGCAATACTTGATGCCACGACTGACCGGCGGGTGCAGTACAAGGAACAGGCGAAAAAAGAGGGTGTGGTGTCTTTGCTTTCCCTGCCTCTAAAGCGGCGTGGGCAGGTCATTGGTATTGTGCGTGTTTATACTGCAGAACCCCGCCAATTTCCAGATAATGAGATAGATTTCTTTAGCGCCCTGGCTAACCTTGGGGCTGTTGCTTTAGAAAGAGCAGAGTTGCTGGAGGAAGAAAAAAGGCAGTTTCTTCGCTTTGTCAGCACTGCTGCTCATGACTTGAAAGCTCCTCTTGCGGCTATACAGACTTTCTTGGGAGTGATACTGGATGGTTTTGCTGGTGAGTTAAATGAGAAACAAAAGCACATGATGCAAAGAGCCAGCCAGAGGATTAATGAACTTCTCAATCTTATAAGCAATTTGCTGGATATTCCTCGGATTCAGATGGGCCAATTAGTTCAAGAGATGACTGAGGTATCGTTAGCTCAAGTTATAGATAATTTTGTTGAAGAGGGCTCAGCCCTGGCGGAGCAGAAAGGGTTAAGACTCTCGGTGCATATACCGCCAAATTTACCTTGTGTCTATGGTGCTTCTACTAGGCTTCAACAAGTGATAACTAATCTACTGAATAATGCCATTAATTATACCGACGAAGGTGAAGTGGTGATGCGAGTGGTGGAGATGGACAGCGAAATCTTAGTGGAAGTGGCCGATACTGGTTGCGGCATCTCCCCTGATGACATGCCAAGGCTATTTGAAGATTTCTTCCGGGGCGGCAATGCTGGATCTAAAGGGACAGGCTTGGGTTTATCTATCTCGAGGAGAATTGTAGAAGCTCATGCTGGCAAGATATGGGCAGAGAGTCCCTGCACTGAAACCGGCAAGGGCAGCAAATTTTGCTTTACGCTTCCCAAAAAAGCGAAAGTGGCTGCGTAACTATTGCCTGTATATGTAGTTGTAGAGCTTTGTTTTGTAATATAGATTGTTGTTATGCTATTTGGTATAATTTCGCAGCGCGAATGAGATGATAGGTAAGATTCTGGTAGTTGATGATGACCCTGATATTCTAGATGCGGTAAGCATGATTTTAGAGACTCAGGGTTATGAGTTGGTTTTTGCCCAGGATGGTGCGGAGTGTCTGGATAAGCTTGCATCGGAGAAACCGGATTTATTGATACTTGATCTTTTGATGCCTAAGACGGATGGCTTTGCCGTCTATAGGGAACTTCAATCTCCAAAATGGTCTGAATATCGTGATATGCCAATCCTTATTTTAAGCTCGGTGCGGGAAGAGGCCAGCAGGCGTCGCTATGAACTGGAGACCGGCCAGGCGCTTAAGCCAGATGAGTACATAGAGAAGCCGATAACGCCCGGGGTTCTATTAAACTATGTCGAAAAGCTGCTTAAACGAGAACAACAAGTCTAGACTGCAGTGAAATGTTTTGAGGAGGTTTCAGGATAATGGAAAGCAAAACCAAGATTCTTCTTGTTGATGATGACAAAGACTTTGTGGAAGCAACTAAGCTTGTCTTAGAGAGTAAGCCTTATGAAGTGGTAGTTGCTCACGATGGAGATGAAGGACTGGCAAAGGCGAGAAAAGAGAAGCCTGATTTAATCATACTGGACGTAATAATGCCAGTCAAAGATGGGTTTAGTGCTGCAGAACAGCTTAAGAAAGACCCTGAACTTAAAAATATACCTGTTATAATGCTGACAAGCTTCTCGGAGAAGGGTGGTGAGACTTCACTGAGTGTAAGCCAAGGACTCACTCTGGATACCGAGGATTATGTGGACAAACCCGTGTCTCCTCACGAGTTGTTGAAAAGGGTGGAGCGGTTAATTAAAAAATAGTTATTCTGTGCGTTTTTCTTTTTGCGGCGACAGTTTTTCTTCGCGAACGAGCTCGTCTTGAAAGTCTCTTAGCCTCCTGGCTATAACTCGCACCAGACTTTTCATTACCTCGTAACCGAGTGAGTGATTACAATCCATTAGCTCGTTAAGCTCAGCGCCTGATACCGCTACCACAGTAGAACGCTTGACACAAACGGCAGACATATTTCGAGAATGTGGGGCTACTAAAGACGACCAACCGAACACATCCCCTCTGGTAACGGTATCAACAGGAACTTGGATCAGTTCTTTTGTTTCTCCTTTACGTGATGCAACCAGGAGGCTTATTCCCCCCTCTTCCAAAACGTAGAAATCTTTTGACACAGAGCCTTCGCGGAATATGAAGTCGCCTGTACTGTATACGTTCCTTCTCCATGAGGGTAGGTCAGCTATTTTCTGAAGCTCATTGTCGTCGAGTCCGACGAACGCCTCGCATCTCTTGAGTAATTGTAAGAGCTCCATTCAGATACTCCTTTGCGCAAATAAAAACCACCATATTATAAACTCATTATATCTAGCAAAGACGGCAAGGTAAAGCCAAGCAAGGCTCTGTATTGGCGGGCAGATGGTTATCGATGATAGGGGGCTATGCTGGACGGGTGATTAGCCCAAGCTGACTTCCTTTGACACATCCTTTAAGATGTAGTAAACTCACGTGTTATACTTTGGCGTAGACAAAAATCTG
>MGOH01000054.1:15304-15721 GCA_001795315.1 Chloroflexi bacterium RBG_19FT_COMBO_48_23 | reverse complement strand
TATAAGCCTGGATGATATAATCCAGAATTTCCTGGTTGTTTCTAGCATATATCTGTATCCAGCCGGTATCACGTTGCGATATGGAGTCTTGCTGGTCGTTGAGTATGTTCCAGGGCGCTCCGATGGCGCGGTTGACACAGGCGAGCACCACCGGCAGACGTGCCCCAGCTGCCCAGTGCAGCATCTCGTGCATGTAGGCTAAGCCGTGGGCGCTTGTGGCTGTGAATGTTCTGGCTCCTACCAGAGAGGCTGAAGTGCATACGGTCATAGCGCTATGTTCACTCTCGACGGCTATATATTCAGCCTTGAGGTCACCTGTCTCCACGAATTCAGAAAGCGCTTCGGTAAGCGGTGTTTGTGGGGTGATTGGATAGGCAGCAATGACCTGGACACGGCTGAGCTTGGCTCCCTCGGCGG
>MGOH01000054.1:282-15240 GCA_001795315.1 Chloroflexi bacterium RBG_19FT_COMBO_48_23 | reverse complement strand
CCCGAAGCAACCTTGAGATTGCCACACGGATTCTTCGACAAGCTCAGAATGGGCGGAATGGACAATTCTGAATGTCCTAAAGCGAAGGGCTCGCAATGACAGGGAAGAGGGTTCGCAATGATGAGATGATATCATTTCTTCGTTATACCATGGTTATGGCTTTTGCCGGGCATACATGCATGCATATTCCGCATCCCTTGCAGTATTCCAGATTTATCTGTATGGGTATGGTTTTCTTGATGACAGCATCCGGGCAATACAGCCAGCAGAGAAAACATGATGGCTTCTTTTGTTTAGCCGGTATGCACTTGCTATTATGTATCACTGGCATAAGGCTGCGCCATTCACCTGTCTTGCCGGCTTCGCCTATGGCTGGTGATGACTCATCGCATATATGCTTGCAATCTCTGGTTCCCATAATTTTGGTTAGCTTCTTCTCTCCAATTTAGTTATCTCGTATGTCCTCTCAATAGCGGTGAAGTTAATATCAACAGCGCTATTGGAAAATCTCTCCCTGATTACCTTTTCAATATTCGACAGGTCCACTATTTGGGTAGCACAGGCAAGTGCTCCTAGCATGGCAGTATTAACCATTGGGAGTCCGCCGACCATCAGGCCCAGCTCCCGGCAGACTTTAGTGGCATCGGCAGTGGCAATGTTAAAATCGCCTTTGATGTTTAGCTCTTTAGGATGGAGCCATGAGTTAACCACCAGCCATCCGTTGCTGCCTAACCCGCTGATTACCTCCTGGTATTTAAGCAGAGACTGATCCAGAACCACAACAGCATTCGGTTTTTCTACTTGTGATACAATCGCTATCGTTTCTGTGGAGACTCTGGTCAAGGCACTTACTGGAACGCCTCTTCGTTCAGCGCCAAAAGACGGTGCCGCAGTGACGCCTCGATATCCTTGAAAGTGGGCTGCCTGGGCTACTATCTTGGCGACAGTTACTGCTCCCTGTCCACCACGCCCATGCCATCTAATTTCATATAGCTTTGTAGTCACAGAGGATTTCTCAGGCCTTTCTTAGTTGCTCGCTTGATATTTCAGAGTGAACAGACGTAATATGGTAACTCTGAACACTAATATGTGTCAAACGTGAGTTTGTAGTTTTTCGTTATGTGCAGGCTATTTACCTAGTACTATGCCTAAAGGGTCAATTTCCTGGCGCAATATTCTCAAGTCTTCATCAGCAGGTTCAGGGCTGGTTTCGATCTTGTCCGGTAGCAGAATTTCGAACTGGCTGTTCTCCATTACCTCATCGACACTGACTCCGGGATGTAATGAGATTAGCTTGAGCCTTTTCGTTTTCTCGTCGAAGCCGTAAATACCTAACTGCGTGATAACTCTGTATGGGCCCGTGCCCTCAGGTAACCCGGCTTTCTCTCTGGCATTTGGCCCATCAAGAAATCCCGGGGTCGTAAGAAAATCGAGCTTTTTCACGAATGTCCTCTTTGATTGTTTGGCAATGATGGTAATGAGCTTTTGTGCGAAAGAAGCTACATCGTTAGCACCACCGCTGCCGGGCAAGCGGCTCTTGGGCAGGTCGTGGTCACCTATAACTGTAGTGTTGATGTTTCCATGCGTATCCATCTGAGCCGCACCCAGGAAACCGAAATCGATATATCCTGCTTGTGAAAGTGACATGGCATCGTGCATGCTGGAGGCGGCTATAGCTTTATGAAAGGTTCTGGATTCACCAACCGAAACGGGCAATTCAGGCAGCAAAGGTCCTAACCCGCCGGCTTCAAATACTATAACCAGTTTAGGGGCATGTGTTTTTTGAGCTAACATGCAAGCTATTATGGGGAATCCTGTGCCCACAAACACAGTTTTTTTATCTTCTAATAAACTTGCGCCAGTAAAGGCTAAAAACTCTCTAGCGTTATATCTGCCTTCTTTGAGCATATTTCTTAAAATTCCTCCTTCATGGGAATTCTGATGCTATTTCCGCCACGGGGCTACCATTGGCTCTTTGAGAAATTCTCTACGTTTCAGGTAGTTCAGCTTTTTTGTGCCGCCACAAAGCTTCAGATAATCATCGAAAGAGTTGATGCCGAACACGTATTTGCTTAGATATTCATCCACACCTTCCTGCGTCCTGGAAATATTCAGCCACTCAGCTATATGCTCCTCATCATAATAGTACACCCCCGGCATTTCACAGGGGTGTGAGCCGTAGGGCACTTTGACTACAGCATCTACTACAAGAAAGGGTATAGCCGTTTTCCACGGTTCTCTTCTAATGACTTCGTTGTCAATGATTTCTTCTGTGGTTATTATTAACCTTCGGGCGCATCTGGAAAGCTCAAAGTCTTCCACAAGGATAGCATCTATTTGAGCGTTGCCGTATATGTCGCAGCGGTGGACATGAATGAAGGCAACATCTGGATAAGCCGCGGGAATCAGATTGATTGGTTTGCCACTGAATGGGTCTTTGACCACTTTACAAGAGCTGTAATCGCCGGTCTCAGTACCAAGCAAGTTGCGACTTGGTATAAATGGTATACCCATCATAGCCGCCAGGAATCTCCATTGATATCCGGCATTGCTGGTTTCGGCAACTACTTTGCATTGCCCGCTTTCCACCATTCTCCTGGAGGCTGGAGACAACCCTCTGAGCTCGTGGCCAAAGGAATAGGCCACCTCCACCCTATTTACGCAGCCGGCACCTACCAGAATGTCAAGGTCATGAACAGCCGTTTTGCCGGCCATAGCCAGGTTGCGTTTCTTCTGTCTGATAACTTCATAGACAATAGCCATGGATACTCTTACGTGCCCAAAACCGCCGCTGGCGATGAAATCGCCATCATGAACGAATCTTGATACTGCCTCCTCGGCTGATATCGTTTTGTCTTTCAATTCGCGGGATTTGTTCTTAAATACCCAATCCCTGGCTTCATCGGGATCATGCCAGCCCAGGAGCTCTCCTTTGCCTGCCTTCAATACTTCCATTTCTATCTGTCTCCTTTTACAAGAGTCAAAGTCAACACTCTCCGTTAGCTTATTGATATCATTGAGCCGTCGGCTGTCTTAGTGACATTAATTAATACTGGAAATCTGTCCTTCATTTCCTCTAGATGGGTGATGACAAATATCTTCTCAAAATCGTCCTGAATCGAGCTTATAGCTTCAACAAGTTTTTCCCTCGCCGAGCTATCCTGAGTACCGAAGCCTTCATCAATTATCAATATAGGAAGAGATGCTCCAGCTCGTCTCACCAGTAACATGGAAATAGCTATACGCAGGGCAAGATCTATACGGAAGGCTTCTCCGCCGCTATACATCTCGTAGTTGCGAGTACCCAGTTCATCGGCAATTTTAATATCTAGGGTCTCAATGGTACCGCCTTTCTTGGTTTCCCGCTGGGTCTCCAGTCTGAGCGACATTCGATTATCGGTCATTTTAGCCAGCAGTCGATTGGCTTCTATTTCAATCTCTGGGAGCGCTTGCTCGATAAGCAATGCCTGAATACCTTTTTTACTGAAAGCCTCGGCTAATTCTTTGTAAATGCTCTCCTCGTTTAAAGCCTGTTGTGAAAGCTTTGTTTTTTCCTGTCTGGTTACTTCTAATTCAGCCAGGTGCCGTAGTCTCTCTTGCAGTGCAGCTAAGCTGTCGCGTACTTGTCGCTCATTTTGGAGCCAGGCTTGGTAATCCTTCTCGGCCTTGACCAGCTTATTGGCTAGGTTGGGCAAAACAATTAGTTCGGCTCTCAAAGCGTCTATCTTCTTCGAGTCTGTTTTTGTTAACGTGCTTAGATTAGAAATGGTTTCCTCAGCCTCGGTTAAGGCAGCCTTCTCTTTGTCAATTGTCTTAATGGCTTCATCCAGCTCTCGTTTCAGGCTTTCATATTTTTGAAGTCCTGCCAGTTGCTGCTGTAACTGCTCGTGTTTTTCCTTGCTGTATCCGAGTTTTTTCTCCTCGTTTTCCAGTTGTAAAAGCATCTTTTGTTCCTGGACAGCGTAGTCTTTTTTTGCCAGGCGTTGCTCAAGTTCCTCTAGCTTGGCTCTTTGTTGAGGCAGCTCATTGCCGGCTTGTCTGGCTTCGGCAAGCTCTTTTTCGGCGATGCTTAGCTGGTGTTGTCGGGCGGAGCGTTCTTTGTTCAGGGCTGATTCTCGCTCGGCCATTTCGCTTTCAAGAGCCTGGAGCTCTGCCTTGTTTCGCTTAAGTTCCTCATTGTTGTTCTGGCGAGCTTTGATTTTCTGCTGGGCTTCAGAGGCGAGCTTTGTTTCTAGTTGTTGTCGTCTGTCTACTCCGAGTTCGGTCTGGCATAAGGGGCAGCGAGCGTCACCTTGAGCTAGTAGTTTGCATTTCTCATTTAGATCAGCGATATCTGTATCCAGTCGGGTGCTAACTGACTCCAAATGACTGATTCGAGACATAATTTGCTGTGTTTGTTTTCTTTTTGTGGTTATCGTTTCTTCAGACTTTGCCAATTCAGTCAAATCTTTGCGTGCCTGCACGAGTGCTTCTTCGAGCTGGGGTATTCTAGTAGACTCAGCTTCCTTATCGGCTAGTCTGGACTGAATTACCTTATGGTCTACGTTGAGTGTTTCAGCAGCTTGTCTGATAATTTTGTCTAGATCGCTTATGCGTTCTCTCAGAGCAAGTAACTGACTTAACTTCTGGTTAAACTCGTCGTTGAGACTTTTGGCTTCTGTGAGGTCAGAGTGCCCTTTTTCTATTGTGACTCTTTCTGACAGAACTCTTTCATATTCTGCTATTCTGGCTTGGCGCTCTCTCACTTTTGACTGCCAGCGTTCCAGTTCCTTAGTTGTTTCGCTGAGGTGATTTTCGGTATTGGATAGCTGTTCCCTTTTAACTTCTAAGGACTCTTTCTGGCTGCGCAGGCTGGAGATAGTCTCATCTTCACCTTTTCTTTTTTCTTCAAGTTGGCTGATTTCGTTCTGTATTCCTGTAATCTCAGCTTCATATTCAGGTTTACTTGCAAGCTGAAGTCCGATTTCACTAATATCATTCTCCAGCTTATCTGCTTTGGTTCTTCTATCGTTGGCTAAATCCTTGGCTCTTCTCTCAAGTTCATCGTATTGCGATAAACCAAGAATATTGGAGAGTATCTCTTTGCGCTTGCCGGCAGGCTTAATGCTGAACTCGTCAGCATGTCCTTGGCGAAGGAAGGCGCTATTCTCGAATGTCTCGTAATCTAAATTCAGAATATCAATTATCTTCTGTTGTGTTTCCGATTTCGAGTTACCGGAAATAGGACTGAAAGCTCCATCGCTGGCTATCTGAAGTTCCAGGACAGTTTGCCCCGCACGCGCCTTGCTGGGTTTCTTGGCGTGTTTGCGGAGTACTCGATATCGTTGCTCGCTGGAGATGAACTCTAGCTCTATCTCCATCTCGGATTGTCCCAGGTGTATCAAGTCGTCATCGTTCTTGGCTCGAGATTTGCCCCATAGTGCCCAGGTTATGGCGTCAAAAAGTGCTGATTTGCCATTACCATTATCACCGCAGAGGCAAGCCACATGTATGCCATCGAAAGACAATGGTGGCACATTGTCTCGGTAACACATGAAGTTTTTGAGTGCAAGTCTGACCGGAATCATGTTTCTGCATTAATCATTAAAAATCTAATTGGTCTTCCTTGGCGGTGAATTTGGCTGCCTCTTCTTTACTTGGGCATATCTCAAGGAAATCACAGTTCCAGCAATAAATGTTTGGGGTAGCAGGGTATTCCTTTTCTCTGCATATCCTATCAACCAGTTCAGTTACATAGGAAGTGGCCTGTGCTAAATCTGCAGCGGTCAGCTCAATAGTTCTGAATTCACCGGTCTCCAGATAAAGGTAGGAGGCTTTTTTGAGCGGCAAGTCTTGTTTTTTAGATAGTATGAGTGCATAAATATGCAGTTGAACATGGTTCATTTCAGACGGTATCTTGCCGGTCTTGTAATCGATGATATGCAGACTGCCATCGGGTTCTTTATCGACTCGGTCTATTTTGCCTTTTAAGATTATGGAGCTGGTCAGTTCAGCACTATGATAATCTTCTACCATGTATGGTGTAACAGAGATATCGTGATTCTGAGCAAACCAGCGTAGTTGTTTTAGAGCCTTTTCACCCCATCTTTTCTCATCTTCCCTGTTATTGAACCCTTTGCGGTATCGCCGCCATTTTTCTCGCAGCAAATCCTCAAGCTTTGTCAGGTTACGTTCACTGACCGGGACTACAGAGAGGAAATCTTTGAGCGTAGCATGTACATGGTCACCCATGGTGAAATAGGGACGTGATTTTCTGTAAATGCCCCCAAGATGGTCGATATACTGAAACTTATACTGTCTCGGGCACTGCTGAAACATGTTCAGGCTGAATGGTGAAGCTTCAAACATTCTTAAATTATGTTGGGTGGCTTTATAGTTCCGGCTGCTGGTTCTATTTTATCACAATTGACTGCGGGAACAGGCATAGGTAGAATTCTATAGATGGCTTATGTTTGAAGTTCTTACGCAGAAATTAAGCAAGATATTCAGTGGCTTGGGCAATAAAGGAAGGCTCAGTGAAAAGGATATTGATGAAGCCTTGCGGGAAATACGCCTAGCTCTTTTGGAAGCCGATGTTAATTTCAGGGTCGTGAAGGGTTTTCTTGCTGTTGTAAGAGAGCGAGCTTTAACTGCCCAGGTGTTGGAAAGCCTCACTCCGGCTCAGCAAATCATAAAAATTGTCAATGAAGAACTCGTAAATATCTTAGGCAAAGAGCGGAACAACCTTATAACAGATGGTCGCCCACCTTCAATTATTATGCTTGTCGGTTTACAGGGCTCGGGGAAGACTACTACGGCAGCTAAGCTAGCCCTGCATCTTAAAAACACTGGACAACGTCCTTTGTTAGTGGCTGCTGATACTCGCCGGCCGGCTGCAGTTGACCAGTTGGTGATGCTGGGCAAACAGTTGGATATACCAGTCTCAAGTGAGGATGCTAAGGCGGCACCGTTGGCCATTTGTCGCCATGCTCTAAAGGATGCCCAGGAGATGGCGGCTACCTGGGTGATTATTGATACTCAAGGGCGTCTTCACATTGATGAGGCAATGATGAAAGAGTTGGTTCAACTGAAAGCGGAAGCACATCCTTCAGAGGTGCTATTGGTAGTTGATGCTATGACCGGTCAGGATGCGGTTAACACGGCCGAAGCGTTTAATAAGAACGTTGGCTTGACCGGGCTTATTTTAACTAAGATGGATGGGGATGCCCGGGGTGGTGCCGCGCTTTCTATTAAGTTCGTCACTGGCGTGCCGGTAAAATTCATTGGCAATGGTGAAAAAACAAGTGCCCTTGAGCCTTTTTATCCGGACCGCTTGGCATCCCGCATTTTAGGTATGGGAGATGTACTTACTTTAATCGAGAAGGCAGAGAAGACTTTTGACGAGCAGCATGCCAAACAGCTAGAGAAAAAAATGCGTACTGCGGAGTTCAATCTCGAAGACTTTTTGTTACAGGTGCGTCAGATAAAAAAAATGGGGTCATTAACTCAGCTTGTTGAATTGCTGCCCGGTTTTTCGAAGTTCGCTTCTAGTATTCCTCAAGGTGATGAGGAAAACCGGATGCGAAAAATTGAGGCTATCATTTTGTCCATGACCCAGGAAGAGCGACGAAATCCAGCTATTATCGGAGGTAGTCGGCGGCGTCGCATTGCAAAAGGTAGCGGAACTACCCCCGGGGATGTGAATCAACTACTCAATCAATTTTACCAGATGCAAAAACTGGCTAAAATGGCAGCCACAGGAAAACTGCCTAAGAACTTGATGGGTATGTTGGGGCGGTAATGAGCTCCCTATTTGCCGGTTTTGGTTGTTCCTGTGACAGTAAGCTCATGGTCTTTGATTTGAATATTAGTTATCTCTAGCGGTACATCACTCAGTTGCAATCTAACCATAACGTTCATTAATTGCTCAGCTCTTCTGTCCGCAGATTCAGGCAACGGTAGTTTGCCCAAGTTGAACTCTCCTATCACTATTTTCGGTGAACCATTCACTATTTCTATCTGTCCTATCATTGCCGTTTTGGCATTTATTCCAGGAGTATCCACCATAGCGTAAGCTAGAAATTTGCCATCGCCGAAGTTGACCGAGGCATCTCTCACAGGCAGTTCACCCTTGGCTCGAAGTTCAACCATCTTGGAATTCACTTCTTTATCGGTGATTGTCAGTGTTATCTGTTTTGCTTGCCCGGCGCCGACTGCCGCGTCAATTTCAGCTTTTGCAGAGCTTATCTTCTGGTCGAAACTTTGTGCAGCTTCAGAGCTTGGCAATATCGGCACCATTTTTGATTGAATTGGGGGAGAAAGTGAGTAGAGATAATAGCCTATTAGCAGGGCAGCGGTGACCAGAATACCGATTACCCCTATAACCATGATTAATCCTCTAATCAGTCTCATCTAATTCCTCCTGATAGCTAGGATATTCTGTTGACTTATTCCAGATAGTCTTTAAGTTTTCGGCTTCGGCTGGGATGGCGTAACTTGCGTAGTGCTTTAGCCTCAATCTGACGGATTCGTTCTCGAGTGACATTAAACTCCTTACCCACCTCCTCTAAGGTTCTAGCCCGACCGTCCTCCAGTCCGAATCTTAGCAATATAACTCTTCTCTCTCTGTCTGTTAGCTCGGAAAGTATTTTGTTCAACTGTGCCTTAAGCAATTCTTGGGAGGCTGCATCCGCAGGAGGTGGTGTAGCTCGGTCCTCAATGAAGTCGCCAAGGTGGCTGTCTTCTTCTTCCCCGATAGGCATCTCTAATGATATGGGCATTTGAGACAACTTCAGGATTTCTCTTACTCTGTCTGAGGATATTTCCATACCTTTACCGATTTCCTCGTAGCTAGGTTCACGCCCGTATTCCTGAGCCAGACGGCGGTTGACTTTCAGTAATCTGTTGATAGTTTCTACCATGTGCACCGGGATGCGAATGGTACGTGCCTGGTCGGCTATAGCTCGTGTTATAGCCTGCCTGATCCACCATGTAGCATAAGTGCTGAACTTATAACCCTTTCGATATTCAAATTTCTCAACTGCGCGAACTAAGCCGATGTTCCCTTCTTGGATAAGGTCAAGGAGTGGCATGCCATGACCTACATATTTTTTGGCAACGCTGACCACTAGGCGTAGATTTGCTTCGGTCAAGTGCCTTTCTGATTTCCTGGCTGTTTTTTTCACTTTATTGAAATGTGTCCTAAATTGTTGAATATGTACTTGAAGTTGAGAGATGAATTCGGGATTTGCAGGCTCGGCAACCAGAGATTCCAGCTGTTTCCAGGTGGTTTTCTCTCCTATAATCCTGCGCAATTCTGCGGGCAGAAGTCGACTGACTATGGAAATGTCTACCATTCCCTGTTCAATTTCCGGGATACTTTTATTACTGTCTTTGGCTATAGCTTCCATCAATTCTTGGCTAATCATGTTATCAATAGCTGCCCGTAGCTTCGAGTCGCTGATGTTCTTGATGAAACTGTCTGCAGAAGTGAGCTTAAGTCGTTTAGCGAGAATGTCGATCAGTGGCTTTGATGCAAGTAAATGACATAGCAAATATATTACTGTATCTACTGTTGACGGATATTCGCCGTGGTGCTGAAAATAAAGCTCCTCGATATTTTCCAGGTATTTGGCCTCTTCTATTTTGCTGGCCAATGCCTTCTCATCGTCCGCAGTGAGCAGTGAGACTTTGCCAATCTCGTGGAGATACATACGAACTGGGTCATCAATCGCTTCGTGCTCAACATGGTCTATCTCAAGGCCGACTTGCGACTTACCTTCTTTCTCTTCTTTGTCTGCTAATTCATATTCAAGTTCAGCAGCCTCTTCGCTTCCCCAGGGAAAGGTGATTTTGCCACTGTCTTTTTCTGACCCATATTTGCCGAAAGTATCCCAAGTATTCTTCTGGGGCATAAATGGTCTGTCGCCCATGCCAAGAATATCATCAGAATCAAACTTCCTTTTGCTTCTCTTCGGGAAGTAGGAAAGAAGCTCATCGTCTCTATTTGAAGTCATTACCCATCACCCCTTGCTGGTCTTCGGCGATGGTTTTGCTTGATGCGGATCTCTTGAAGCTGCTTATCGATTTCCAAGCCTTGCTCTTCTAACTTGGCTAATTGTGCTGTCCTTCCACCTGTCTCGGCTTCCATGGTCAAGAGCTCTTGCTTTTTGGCCTCTAAATTCCTCAGCCTTCTCTCTTGTAAGCGGCTTATGCATTGGTTCATATCCTCACAGCGTGCTGTCTCGCTTTCTTTGAGGATCGGGGGTAAGTCCTTAGCCAGAAGGCTTTCCAAATGCTCTTGAAGAGCGCTATCGATACTATTCTTGAGAGAGGCCATGTCGTCACTTTGTTGCCATTTTACAAATAGCTCTCGGTTTTCGGTATTTTCGAAATGGTCGGGTGACAGTACTGAGCTTGCTGCCTTAAGTTCCGGATACTTAAGCAATAAAGCTAAGCAATATTGCTCTTGGGGACTAGATGAGGTGATGGTGGGGACTACAGGGGTGAAAGCTTTCATGTTTTTGGTTGCTTTTCGTTTTCGTTCGACGGCCCGGAATTTTTTCAATGCGTCATCCAGGACGTGCTCATCAACTTTCAATAACCTGGCAAGCCTTTCTAGGTAGTGAGCTTGCCGCAATGGGTCCTTCATCTCGAAAAGTAGTGGCAGAAGCCTCCCTACAGTCGAAGATTTATCCCTGGCACTTGCTAGATCAACTTTAGCGGTTGCACTTTCAAAGATGAAGTCAACCATAGGCTTAGCATCCATTATCAGCTTTTGCCACTGTGAAGCATCCTCTCTTATTAGCTCATCCGGGTCTTTGCCTTGAGGTAAGATAAGAATCTTCACCTCAGCGTTGTGAGCGTCTTCGTATCTTACCCATCCATAGAAAGATGGTGGCACTGGCAGCATCTTATCAAGCATCTCACCGCTTCGTGATATGGCTTCTTCTCCTGCGGTGTCTGCATCAAGAGCCAGTATTAAATTACTGGTCAAGTTTTTGAGAATAGTTAGCTGCTTGTCAGTCATAGCTGTTCCCATGGAGGCAACTACGTTATCATACTCATACTGGTGGGCTGCGAGGGTATCCATATAGCCTTCGACAATTACTGCCTGGTTTTTCTGCTGGATGGCTGTCTTGGCATGGTCAATCCCATAAAGGCTGCTGCTCTTATCGAAAACTGGTGTTTGAGGAGAGTTTAGATACTTAGGCAGGGAATCATCTAATGCTCTACCACCAAAGCCTATAAGTTTGCCCTGAATGTTTCTAATAGGGAATATTAAACGATTACGAAATCGGTCGTAGTTGTTTCTATCCTCTCTCTCTACTAACAAGCCAGCAGCTAGTAGTTCTGTTTCTCCATATCCCTTGCCTTTCAAGTACTGCTTTAGGGTATCCCATCCTTCTGGGGCGAAACCTAGCTGGAAGTTCTTTATTATCTCAGCCGATAGTTCTCGTTTAGCCACATAATCTCTTGCTATCTCGCCCTTAGAGGTATTCAACAGCAGGTGATGATAATATTCAGCAGCGGCTTCGTTGATTTCGAATAACCTTTCCCTTTCTTTATTTTGAGTCTGCCTCTCTGGGGTTGTCAGGGGAACCAAGGTAATCCCTGCTTTATTAGCTAAAAGCTGCAGGGCTTGCCCGAAGTCAATCCCCTCTTTCTTCATGACGAAGGAAAAAATATCGCCACCGGTACCGCAGGCGCCGAAACAATGCCAGCTCTGCCGCTCGGGGAACACAAAAAACGAGGGGGTTTTTTCAGAATGAAACGGGCACGAGGCCTTATAATTTCGCCCAGATTTTTGTAATTCCGTATATTCAGAGACCAGCTGCACAATATCCAGCCTCTGTTTTACATCATCAATTACGCTCATTTCAAAAACTCAATCGATTGTTTCAAATTTCTGCTTGCAGATGGCATTTTCATTTTAGTGCGCGATTTCTTTAGCCGTCCGTAATGCATACTGGTCTGTCATGCCGGCGATATAATCAGTAACCTTCCGTTCTACAGTGTCATCGCGTAACGCATATTCTTCAGGCAATTTCCCCTCGTGTTTAAGGAAATATGAATATAGAAGGTGTATTGCTCTCCTCGCTTTTGATGTGTCTTTACTGGCTAAACTGGGATTATACACCTTGTCAAACAGAAATTCACGCAAGTTATTGGTGACTTCTAGGGTTTCAGAATTCATGCCGATAGTTGGCTTTTTTAATTTCGGATTTTCTATTGATGTCAAAGAATAACTGACTATAGCATAGACGAGCGTGTTAATTCGCTGGCGGGAGGTATTGCCGAGGAGCTTTACTGCGGAAGCAGGTAACTCGTTCTCGTCTATAACACCAGCCCTTATGGCATCGGCTATATCGTGGTTGACATAAGCAACAGTGTCGGCCATCTTGACTACTTGTCCTTCGATAGTGCTAACTTCCGTCCATCCCTCTCCAAGTATCTCTATTGCGCTCTTGGAATGATTCAAGATACCATCCCTAACTTCCCAGGTAAGGTTTAATCCTTGTCCGTCTTTTTCCAGAAGGTCTACTACTCTTAGGCTCTGCTCGTTATGCTTGAACCCGTGTGGTGACAACTCGTTTAGAACCTGCTCACCTACATGGCCGAATGGGGTGTGACCTAAATCATGCCCTAAAGCGATAGCCTCGGTTAAATCCTCATTAAGGTTTAGCGCTCTGGATATAGTACGGGCAATCTGAGCGACTTCTAGAGTATGTGTCAGCCGTGTTACATAGTGGTCACTCAGGGGGATGATAAAGACCTGTGTCTTGTGCTTGAGACGGCGAAAGGCGTTTGAGTAGATGATACGGTCTCGGTCCCGCTGAAAATCTGTTCGTATTGGGCAAGGTTCCTCCCATTTGAGTCTGCCTCGGCTGAACCTGCTTTTCGAAGCATGAGGGGAAAGGCTATTTTCAGATTCTTCTATCCGCTGCCGAATGTTCAGATTGACCATCAAAACTTAAGTTTCTGCTCTTCTACAGTACTATGGCCGGCCAAGCTTTGCTTCAATAGCAGCGATTATACGCCTTGTCTCGTCAATCATGTCAGGGCTTACCGAAACTGAGGTGATGCCCCATTTTACCAGCTTCTCAGTAAGCTCTGGATAGACTGAGGGTGCTTGTCCGCAAATTGAGCAGGTCGCACCTTTGTTGACCGAGGCCCTAATAAGTTTTTCTAAAGCCATGAGCACTGCTTCATTTCTCTCGTCAAATTGCGGTGCCAGTTTGGGGTTGTCTCTATCTATCCCTAAAATAAGTTGCGTTAGGTCGTTAGAGCCGATAGAGATACCATCAATGCCAACATCTAAAAACTTGTCTATAAGAAAGACATTTGATGGCACTTCAGCCATCATCCACAATTTGAAATTGGGGAATTGGTACAACCCCTCAGCAACGAAGAATCTTTTTATCACGGCCAGCTCATCTACGAAACGGACGAATGGAATCATGACATATAGATTATCGTAGTGCTGGCAAACTTTCTTGATAGCGTCTACTTCGAGTCTAAAAACTTCAGTTTCTCTTGTGTATCGTGAACAACCCCGATACCCGAGCATGGGATTCTCCTCGAATTCCTCGTATTTGTCCCCGCCACGCAGGTTTCTGTACTCATTGGTTTTAAAATCTGTAGTCCGATAGACTACTGGCCTGGGATGAAAAGCCTTGGCAAAAGTGGTAATGCTTCTGGCTAGCATTTCCATAAATTGATCGCCCTTCCCCTCGTGTAGCATGTATCGTGGATGCCCACCAATTTGAGCTATTATGAATTCAGCTCTAAGAAGGCCGACCCCGTCCACATGTCTTGCAGCGATGACCTCAGCCAGTTCCGGTTCAGCCAGATTTACATAGACTCTGGTTTTTGTTTTAATTCGTTCCCGGCTGATAACTGCCGGGGCGGCTGTTGTTGGCTCGGCAACTTTGCCGGCATAGACTTCTCCGCCGGAGCCATCTACAGTGATTTCCTGCCCATCGCTCAGAGTTTTGGTTGCTACTCTTGTACCCACCACGCAAGGGATACCTAATTCGCGGCTGACGATGGCTGCGTGAGCAGTTCGACCACCACGGTCAGTGACAATGCCTGCTGCCCGCTTCATTGCGGGCACGAAATCTGGAGTTGTCATTTCGGCTACCAGAACATCACCATTCTTCACTTTGTCTATCTGCGATGCCTCCACAATTTTGACTGGACCAACAGCTATCCCCGGGCTAGCTGCTATGCCAGTTAAAATTGCTTTAGCTTCTATTTTGGGACGTATCTTTGTCTCCTCTTTTGGTTTCAGGGTGGTCACAGGCCGAGTTTGAAGAATGAAGAGATCTTTTCCCTTTTTTGCCCATTCGATGTCTTGTGGGAACTGATAGTGATCCTCAATCATTTTGCCCACTTTAGCCAGGGCAACAATATCTTTATCGGATAGCTTTTGCTTGGCTTGCTTTGATGGTGGGACGGAAGTCTTGATATTAGGTTCAAGTTCGCCTAACGGTGCTTTTATATCCTTCACCAGTTGCCATTCTTGCTTATGGATTTCCTTGTCTATGATGCTGATTCCATTTTTATCCACCAGATATTGGTCGGGAGTGACATCACCAGAAACGATAGCTTCGCCAAGTCCGAAAATTGCTTCGATGAGGATTTTAGTTGTATCGTTGCTTAAGGGCTCCACAGTGAACATAACTCCGGAAGCCTCTGATTGTATCATCTTCTGCACTGGCACGGCGATGCCTACCTTGAAATGGTCAAAACCGTTCTGTTGTCTGTAGAATATCGCTCTGGCTTCAAACAAGGAACTCCAGCAGCCCTGTATTGCCGTGACTACCTCATCTTCTCCTTGAATATTGAGAAAGGTACGTTGTTGCCCGGCAAATGAAGCCTCGGGCAGGTCCTCGGCTGTGGCTGAGGAGCGTACTGCTACCAGTCCGCCACCTAGCTTTAGATAAGCGCTTTTAATCTCTTTAACCATGTCAGGCA
>MGOH01000054.1:0-202 GCA_001795315.1 Chloroflexi bacterium RBG_19FT_COMBO_48_23 | reverse complement strand
TTAAGATATCGGCGGATTTCGTCTGTGATATTACTGGCCTCCAGAAATTTGAAGTAAGCATCTGCTGTTACAATGAAACCTGGTGGCACAGGGATTCGGGCATGAACCATCTCTCCCAAGTTGGCTCCCTTACCACCTACCAGTGAAATATCACCTTTCGTTACTTCATCGAACCAAACAACATTCTTTGTACCTTGTTTCA
>MGOH01000053.1 GCA_001795315.1 Chloroflexi bacterium RBG_19FT_COMBO_48_23 | reverse complement strand
AAGCCGAAGCCATGTTCAAAGCTCTAGCACGGGCTCTTGATGCAGCAACCCGCCTGGATGAAAGAATCACCGGCAGGATACCCAGCACCAAAGATACCATCGAGAGTTAGAGTCAGCTGGCAAAAACCGGCAGCAATTCGGTTTTAATCTGGCTTTTTAGATACTGGATGGCCCAATCCACAAGCTCATCATCTTCGAGTTCAAGTGCAAAGTCCGGCGTCAGTCCAACCTCGTCTATTGGCCTGCCTAAAGGAGTCAGCCAGCGATAAGAGGTTATATGCAAAGCTGAGCCGTCACTGAGGTCACGGACAATCTGAACACTACCCTTGCCAAAAGTCTGACTACCAGCCAACTTAGCCCTGCCATAGTCCTGGAGAGCGCCAGCCACTATCTCACTGGCACTGGCGCTGCCTTCGTTTACAAGGACGATAAGCGGCATGTGAGTGGCTATGCCACCTCTCTTAACCTGCACTGGACTTTCACTGCCTTCACTATCCACAACCTTAGCCACCAGTCCCATAGCCAGAAATTGACTGGCTACGTCAACAGATGCATTAAGCAGACCGCCGGGATTATTTCGCAGGTCAAGGACAATACCCTTGGCCTCCTTACCGACGGCGTCTTTTAGAGCATCTTGCAATTCACCGCCGGTAGACTTCAAGAACTGGGTAATGCTGATATAGGCAATGTCATCACGCATCTCGAAGGAAACACTCTCCACCTTTATCTCGTTCCGGACTATCTGAATCTTCACAGGTTCACTTGCTCCCTCATGAAGTACAAGAAGCTCGACAGAAGTACCTTTCGGCCCCCGGATTTTGAGAGTGGCGTCAATCAGAGTCATCTTAGAAGTAGATTGACCATCAACCTCCAAAATCTTATCGCCGGCTTTGATGCCCGCCTCCTCGGCAGGCGAATCAGCAATCGGTGCCACAACTGTCAGCTGTTTGTCTTTTATGCTGATGACCGCACCGATGCCCTCGAATTTACCCTCAAAGGTGCTCATCTCCAGTTCCTTAGTCTTCGGGTCAACATAGGCGCTATACGGGTCGTCCAATGCCTCAATCATGCCTTTAACCGCTCCCTGGCTCAGTTTTTCGGGATCCAGCTTGCTCTTGTCTACATAGTCCTCAGACAGCTGTTGCCAGGCCTCAGTCAGAATATCAAATTCGGGGGGTAGCTCACCATAAGAATTATTATTAGTAGTAGTATTTTTATTAGTACTAGTATTAGAGAAAAATGGCTTGGCTATTTCATCAGGTGTCAAATTGTTTACAGCTTTCTCTGGAACAAAGCTACAGCCAGCGCCCAATATGGGCAATATAAGCAAAACAATAGCCAGTGCCACAAACACAGGAAAAGCCTTTTTTATACACATAATTTGCCTCCGTTTATACAGGAAATGATACGTAAATACGGCAGGTATTGTAGCAGTTCGCAGAGGAAATAAGAAATTTAAGATTGCTTATCTTGAGCAATGGCTCGTTTCACCATCTCAAGGGTCTCATCCACACTATCCAGGGCTAAGGACAGCCCCAGCTGCTTAAGCTCGGTACGTCCCAGCCCCTGAAACAGGTGCTGCCCAGCCACACATGCCATCTCATCATAAAGAACCGGCCAGTCAGCACCGCGCCTATCAACACAGAACAATATAAAATCACGAAGTTGAGGGTCTAGAGAATTCATGGCGGCTAACAAAAAAACGATTTAGCGCCACAAAAAGTTTATCAGCCCAGCGCTTGCTGAGGATAAAGAATTTAAATATTTTTTGACTGCTCTGGATAAAAACGCCAAAAATAGAAAAACAAACACATTCTAACAAGATGAGGAGCTAAGTAAACCTATAAGCCGAGTTCTGTACTCCGAAGTAAACTTCGGAGCGGTGACCATCCATCTAGCCTTGATGTTACCATCAAGGTCAAGCGACCAACCCGGGGTTAGGGCCAGGCGTCCCTTTAGCCCCCCTATTCGGTCTTGCTCCGGGTGGGGTTTACCCAGCCAGCCAGTCACCCGGCTGCTGGTGAGCTCTTACCTCACCATTTCACCCTTACTCTTAATACAAAGAGCGGTATGTTTCTGTGGTACTTTCCGTAGGGTCACCCCTCCTGGGCGTTACCCAGCACCCTGCCCGGTAGAGCTCGGACTTTCCTCCCTGATTTTTACAAATCAGAGCGGTCACCCGGTTTACTTAGCCCAGTACTCACTTTACACCCTGGTCAGAAAACCGTCAAATCTAGGCTTGCCGCTTCTTGAAATTTTTTAGTGCCGCTTGAGCCAGGGAATGAGCTTCAGTATTCCCATCATGTCCGACATGGACAATGGAGAGGTTGACAAACTTCTTACACAGCTCGACGGCTTCTTTGTAAAGGGGGAGGAGGAAAAGGTTTCTCACCTTGTAGCTACCAGCCAATTGCTTAGCTACTAACTCCGAATCAAGATAAAGTGTAACCGTGGATGGTTTAAATCTGATAGCTTCTCTCAAGCCAGCAATTGCCGCCTGATACTCCGCTTGATTATTGGTGCGTTCGCCGATATATTGAGAGAGCTTAACCAATTCCCTTTGTTTCTCATCCCTGATAACGGCTCCTATAGCTGCTGGTCCCGGGTTGCCCCAGGAAGCCCCATCAACATAAATATTCAGATGCATCCTATAATCTTCAAAGGCTCTAGCCCAAATATAGTATTCTACCGCAGCTGCTGCACTGTATTAAAGCACCGGCTCTGGCTCGCTGCCACTCGTTCACCGACAGGTTAAGGTGACATCCATGACATCTTCCCTGTGCCACTTTTACCACCGCTTGCCCCTTCCTCAACTTTACACTATCATAAAGCTCGAGTGTTTGCGGGGCAATTTCAGAGACTAGTGCTTGCCGTTTCTTGTTGAGGTCTGAGAGTCGACTTTTCACCTTGGCTTGTCTTTGAGTCAAATCCTTTTGCTCTCGCTGCCACTCCGCCTCCAACTTTTTAAGGCGCTCACTACCTGCTTTTATCTTTCCCTGCGTTGTCTCTATCTCAGCCATTAAGTCCAGCAGGTTATCTTCCTTCTGCCTTAACTTATCTTTGAAAATATCCTTTTCTTTCTCAAGGTTGACCAGCTCTTTGGGGTTCTTAGTTTTACCACCGTAGAGCTTATCGTTTAGCTGCGCAATGCTGCCTCGCAGGTCTTCGACCTCCCACTCCGCATCCCGCTGCTGCTTTTCCATCTCGGCCAGACGCTCCTGATCAGAAATAAGCTCGGTTCTGGCCTTAAGCAAAGCCTCACTCTCGCCTAATTGACTACTGATCTCATCTAGAGCTTCTTGTTCTTTCTGAATGTTAAGGTCGATTTGCTGTAAATCATAGAGTATCTTGACTGAAGTCATAACCGGGCTAATTCTACGGTAGAAGTACGAAGTCTGTCAAAGTGGAGAGGCCTGTCAGATTACTGGATAACGCCTTACAGTCATTGCAAGCGGAGCGTGGCAATCTCTGGATTTTTTTTCTGGGCACATGCCCCGCAAAGACAAACAATAGTAAAGTCTTGCTAGCCAGTATAGTCGAGAATGACCACCTGGGTGCTAGCTGGTATGTTCGACCGACTAACCGAGAGCTTAGCTTGCGAGACCTTTTCTTTTACTCCCGCTTCTTTCAGGAACTTATCTACCGGCTCAAGCTCTTTGGTCAATGCCGCTGTCTTGTAGTGCATAGGAATAACGACCTTGGGTGTTAGCCGCCTCACTATCTCAGCAGCCGTTGAACCACCTATTGTAGACACACCACCCACCGGCAAGAACAACACATCAATGTCGCCTGCGTCTTCTACAAATTCCGATGACGGCAAATGGCCAAGGTCACCTAAATGGCACAATACCATCCCATCCATTTCCAATAGATAAACAGTGTTTTTGCCCAGCTGCTGACCCTGGACAGCATCATGCCAGGTAGCGATACCGGTAATAAATGTGCCCTTCACTTCATATTCACCTGGACCTCTAACCTCTTTGAACTCGCTGGTGATAGCTTCAGTATAGCAATGTCCGGGATGGAAGTGGCTCAAGGTAACTATATCAGCCTGGAGCTTACCTAAAGAATAACCCAGGCTCGGGTGGCACGGGTCAGTTATAGCGGTAACTTCCTTACCCTTGATACGAAAACATGAATGCCCTAGCCAGGTAATATCCAAAATAACAACCTCAATTAGAATAAGCTAAGAAGAGGCAAAGCTTTCAACACTTAAATCTTCTGAGAAGCATCCATCCCGAAGGCAAAATTAATGCGGCTGCAACCACCTTTATCAAATCCCCGATGACGAAGGGGTAAAGACCAGCCTGAAGCACTGCATCTCCAGGAACGAAGTGGGACAGCCAGGAAAGTCCAAAGATATAGATAACAATGCTACCACCGAGCATGGCCGGGATTGCCATCCACACTCGCCTGTCCCAGCCTCTTTCGGCTAACCAGCCGACAACGAAGGCGGCGGCCGCAAAGCCTATCAGATAACCGCCTGTTGGTCCGACCAGGCGAGCGATGCCCGGAGGGCCACCCAAAGCAAACCAGTACGGAATTCCGGTAGCTCCTATAGCCAGATAAGTGAGCTGGCTCAATGCACCCCGACGGCTGCCTAAAAGAGCACCAGCCAAAAGAACAGCAAACGTCTGTCCCGTAATAGGCACCGGGCCGATCCAAAAACTTATCTGGGCAAAGGCAGCAGTAAAACAAGCAAAGCCAGCCACCAGGACCACATCCCAAAGGAGGCCTGTCCTGGAAATAGCAACATCCATAAATGTAAGCCTAGCGGTTGATGTTTTCATACTACACATGCCTCCTCAGTATCAGCTGACCGAAAGTAAAGTATATCAATGAATCATAAGAAGGTCAACAGACGCCGGGTATCTACCAGCAACTGCATTGACGCCAGACGTTAATGGCAGGTACAATTCTGACACTATGCACAAAAAAGTCACCCTTGACAATGGTTTACGCCTTCTCACCAGCGAAATGCCTCATACGCGTTCCGTCTCCATAGTCTTTTTCATAGCCGCCGGGCCACGATATGAAATAGAGTCTGAAGCTGGCATTTCTCATTTCATCGAGCACATCTGCTTCAAAGGTACCGAAAAGCGCCGCAGTTCCAAGGAAATCAGCGAAGCTATCGAAGGTATCGGCGGCATGCTCAACGGTGGCACCGATAAAGAGCTGACCACCTTCTGGTGCCGTGTAACCAGCGAGCATTTTCTTATAGCCCTGGATGTCCTCATTGACCTGCTGCGACACTCCCGCTTCGATGCTGCGGACATCGACCGCGAGCGCCAGATAGTCATCGAGGAAATAAATATGAGCCTCGATTCACCGAGACAGCGGGTGGCTATGCTGATAGACGAGCTTATGTGGCCAGGACAGCCACTGGGACGTGACATCGCCGGAAGCAAGGAAACAGTAGCATCCATAACCCGACAAAATATGCTCGACTTTTTCTCCAAACGTTATCTGCCTAACACCACTGTGCTCGCTGTAGCCGGTGATATCGAACAGAAGCAGGTGCATGACACTGTCAGCCGGGCTCTAGGCGATTGGAAACTTAACCAGGTACCGCAAGGATTCCCCAATCAGGGTAATCAAGAGGCAGCCAGACTGAATATTGAGTTTCGAGAAACCGAACAGGCTAATCTCTGCTTAGGCGTTCCCGGGCTATCCTTTTTCCATCCTGACCGCTATGCCGTAGACCTGCTCAGCATAATACTGGGCGAAGGCATGAGCAGCCGCCTCTTCATCGAGATCAGAGAGCAACAAGGACTTGCCTATGACATTCACAGCTATGCCGATCATTTCGCCGATTCAGGGGCCGTCATCATCCACGCCGGAGTCGACCCCGGCCGAACGGAAGATGCAATTAAGGCAATTATTGAGCAGGTTGCCAAGCTCAAGGAGCAGATATCCGAAGCGGAACTCAAAAAGGCCAAGGAAATAGCTAAAGGTCGATTGCTGCTAAGCCTGGAGAGCAGTCGAAATGTTGCCGCCTGGCTGGGAGTTCAAGAGCTGCTCCTTAATCACATACTTACCACTGATGAGGTTATATCAATGGTCGAAGCTGTCACTACCGAAGACCTGAAACGCGTGGCACAGCAGCTCCTGACAAGCGAGAAGCTGAATCTGGCTATTGTCGGGCCTGTCAAAGACGAGGACCGGATGGCCAGGTTGCTCAAGCTTTAAGATTGGGGGCTTATGCCCCTCTCAATAACAAGTAAAATAAGAAAGAGCCGCCCCGGTTGAGGCGGCTCTTTTTATAGTCTTTTATCCCCTCCTAGTACTCGGGCATGGATGGCATGGAGGGAGTCTTTTCTTTTTCTGGAATGTCACTCACCAGAGCTTCAGTGGTCAATATCATGTTAGCGATACTGGAAGCGTTCTCCAGACCGGTCCTGGTGACCTTAAGCGGGTCGATGATACCCTTAGATACCATATCGCCGAACTCGTCTCTCAAGGCATCATAGCCAACGCCTTTCTTGCTGCGCTTGACTTTATCCACTACCACTGACCCATCCTGTCCCGCGTTTGCAGCAATCCAGCGCAACGGCTCCTCAAAGGCTTGCTTAAGAATGGCAACACCAATGGCCTCATCACCCTCAGCCTTGACCTTATCCAGAACCGGGCTGGCATTTATAAGGGCAACACCACCGCCAGGCAGAATGCCTTCCTCAACGGCAGCTCTGGTTGCCGAAAGGGCATCCTCTACCCTGTGCTTTTTCTCCTTAAGCTCGACCTCAGTGGCAGCTCCTACTTTAATCACTGCCACGCCACCAGCTAACTTGGCTAACCTCTCCTGGAGTTTC
>MGOH01000052.1:347-7391 GCA_001795315.1 Chloroflexi bacterium RBG_19FT_COMBO_48_23 | reverse complement strand
TATCTCTGTCTTGCCAGCTCCATTCGCACCCACCCTTAACATATCACCTATTATTTCGATGTTGGATCTCCTCCGATGCATAACACTACCCCCAAAAAAGTGAGTTGGAACCGCTTGCCTGGTACAATAGTACTATATCATCCGCGAAAGAGCCGCTGTCAATAGGCCCTCAATCGTCCTCGCTAAAAAAAATTTGCCTGAAATTTAGCTTCTCAGATTGAGGGTTTTCTAGAAACGACAGATGGACGGGGGGGCAGATTGAAATGAAGATTCAGGCAGCCTATTTCTTCTTAAACAGGCTGAGAAACCTGTCCTGATACTCGTAAAATAAGTCCCATCGCCTTAACTCAGCTACCAGCTCAGATGCCCAGGCCGGATCCCGGCTGGTCTTTTCAAAAAGCTCTTCGATGTGATTTCTGGCATCCCGGGGTACACCCGCTGAATCCACACGTAAAAGCCCGTGTCTTTCCAATTCAGCCACATTGTTCCGCATAGAGGTTCTGGTCAGCTCATAAGTAAATTTAAGCAACGATACATCCCAGAGCCCTTCAACACCTTTAATGATGGCGGTCAATGGGTCGCGTTGGCTATCTATGCGCCTGTTGACTTTATCCACTATCGCCCCCACAGACTCAGAGACAATATTCATCTCTCCGGGCTCATTCTTGTAAGTATAGAAAATGCCAGGCTCATGAGGGTCCTTTTCCGACATTATCTCTATAAATCTTTTGGCCTGCAGACTAAATCCTTCCAAGTTGATGAGGTACGATGGAGTAACAATCTTTGGCTTTGCAGCAATCACCCTACCCTCCCTGACCACATTTACCCATTCCGCCAACTCGGTAACCAAATAGTAGTAGATATTGGTGGTACCAAAGGTAGCCAGGCTCTGCGTCGGTGCTCTTAGTACCTCGGTATGTTCAATAACGTATTGAATTCTTTCATCAGCTTCCATAGAAGTTCAACCTAAAATCTAGAGAAACAGCTTAACCGCCTGAAAATTACGCTCTACATTCGATTTGCCTTGCAGAATGCTGCCATACTCGGTGCTGTGACCTGGAACCAAAAACTCCACATCGAGCTTTGACAATCTATCGATGCTCTTCTTAAGCAATGAAAGGCTGCCGCTAGGGAAATCAGTCCTGCCAATACTGCCATAGAAAACCACATCTCCCGTTACCAGAATCTTATTATCCGGCCAGTAAAGACAAATCGAGCCGGGAGAATGACCCGGAGTATGAAAAATTTGAAGCTCGACCCTTTTTCTAGTTCCTAGACTCAGGTCACCTTCCTTAAGATAAAACAGAGGCGTGAACTGCGGCACTTTCACCCCTAACATAGAGTATAGATTCTCCCCCAATGTATTTCGAAATTCGTCTTCCTCCTCGGATAAAGTAATCCAGGCTCCGCTTTTTTTGACCACCAGTTCATTTGCCTGGCAGTGGTCAGGATGACTATGCGTGTTGATTATCAATCCTACGTCGTCAACTTTAAAGCCATTCCCCTCCATAGCCTCAATCAGGTAATCAAAACAGGTCTCGCCGAATTCATTAGTTATGTGCCCGGGGTCAACAATAGCGTGAGGCCGCTCACCCCGCAGCACATTAGCAAACAAACAAGTATTGCAATTATTACCGCTTCCCTGCCAGACATAACAGTAAAAGTCATCGGCAAGCTGCATAGATTTATAATGATTAGATGAACGATAAACCATATCCCTTACCCATTATAGCCCAAACTATAACTTTGAATACCTTAAAATTATAAGGTAAAATTCCAGCGAAAACCAAATTGGACATCAGGCATAAGACAAATGGGAGAAATTAAAAGCGCCTGGGAAATCGCCCAGGCAAAGGCTAGCAAGCTAGGCGAGTTATCTCAAGAAGAACGAGAGAAGCAAAGATATAGCCAATGCCGCACAAGCGGAAAATTACTGGCTGAGAAGTACATCAGCCAGTATGATATCCGCCTCCTTGAAGTCGAGCTCGGCAAATACAGCGGCCAGGATAAAGATTCACTAAGCGAAGCAGCCATCCACCGACTTATTGAAGGGATTGACTTAAGATACACCACAACTTTAGACAAAATAAGTCAAGGTATTCTAACCATAACCAAAGCTACAACGGCTACAAGAACTCTAGGCAAAATAAGGGAACTTTTCCAAGAATACGAGGAGGCTGAAAACAGGGAAAGACAAGAGATAGAAAAGGCTGGCAGAGAGATGCTCCATCAATTAAGAATCTCCGGCACAGCCATCAGCCAGATTAACATTCAAGCCAAAGAGGAGTGGCAGAAAAAGCTAAGCCAATTGGCCCATCCCTTTGAAGAGAGATTGAATTATCTGAAACAGGAACTCTTAAGCAATGCGCGTGCTTAAATTAGCCTAAAAGGAATCCATTAGCGCTAGATAAGTATGAACCCACAGTTTAAGCCAGGTTCATGGCGTGACGCATAGCAGAATCAACATTCTTATGGGTGTCGTCTGTGGCATCCTCAACAATCATATTTGCCACCTGCAACAATTTATTCTGCTCTGCGCTTCCCAAAGGCTCCAACAACTCCTCCACTCTTCTTGCCAACTGAACCTGGTACTCTAGAGAAATCCCCTTTGATGACCGTGGCAATGCCAATAATGGATGAGCAAAAAGTGTTGGCTTAAGCAGGGTTGTAAGGTAAATAAATTTAGCCTGACGACTTGTCTGGGCCAACTTCCACGCTGACTTATCCTGCTCCGAAAGTTGCAACAGATCTAGAGCAAAAGCAAACTGGCAACTAATGAAGTCATGCTGAATCAAAAATCTGGTAGCTTCAAAATCTTTAACCGCCACAGACACATAGTAAAGAGCCTGATCCAGCACAGCCGAATCAAGCGCCTTAATCTCAGCCGTATGACGGCAATCATCGGGAATCCTGAAAATATAATACTCCAGAGAACCATGGAGTGCACTATGGGCTGCCTCATGCCTTATTGCCCCTGGCCTGGCTAATTTGTTAAGCTTAGCCAGCTTTTCCACGCAGCAGATCACCCGAGGATAGCCGCGCCAGGCATCGTGAGAACAGATAAATTGCTCATCGCCGCCCGTAGTTATGCCGAGCCTAATCTTATCCTCTTTAAGCAAGGCCCGCATGTTGGGCTCCTTATCAACCACGTGGATTTCAACTTTGTACGGAATTCTAGACCCGAATCGCCGATAGCAATCGCGGAATATATTTTCAATGTCCCTCTTTAAGCCCCAAGGGATATTGCCGCTGGTAATGACGTTCAGTTCAACGGTGGCCATACTTGCTAACAACAAAGATAACAATGTTAGTCAGCAAAGTCAATACTATTACAATTACCTGTATATTAGCCTCATTGCAATTAGCTGTTAAGCCATGTAAGATAAGGCAAGACAAGAGCAAAAGGCGAAAATGGAACAGCTCTGGGCACCGTGGCGAATAGAATATATACTTCAAGCTGAAAAAGGTGGTTGCTTTCTCTGCGAGAAACCCAAAGAAGTCAACGATGAGTCCAACCTAATCCTTTGCCGGGGCAAAAGTAATTTCATAATTCTGAACTCCTTCCCTTACAACCCAGGGCACCTGATGGTAGCACCTTACCGCCACATAGGCCATCTTGATGGACTCACCGACGAAGAGGCAAAGGAGCACTTCGATCTGGTTAAGCGGAGCCTAAGATTGCTAATCGAAGTAACAAAACCAGCAGGTTTCAACGTCGGCATGAATCTAGGTAAGGTGGCTGGGGCCGGCGTAGATGATCATATTCACACTCACATAGTGCCTCGATGGCAGGGTGACACTAACTTCATGCCGGTGATTTCAAATACCAAAGTTCTACCAGAAGCATTAGCAAATGCTTACAAGAAGTTAAAGGATGGTTTGCAGAAGGCACCCTAGCTATCAATCGCCGGCACGTGGATAAGAGCCGAGTATTTTTATGAAATCGGTTTCCTGCTTAAGCTCCGTCAGTGCTTCCTGACAAACTCGGTCATCTATGTGCCCTTCAAAATCAACATAAAATATATATTCCCAGGGCTTCTCTTTACTGGGCCTTGATTCCAGCTTTGTCAGGTTTACACACCTGGTGGCAAAAGCTCCCAAACAAGCATATAGTGCTCCCGGAGTATTCTTGGTGCTAAAGACCAAAGACGTTTTGCTTTTCGGTGTAGCTTCGGCTTTCTCTTTGGAAATAACGAAAAATCTAGTGTAGTTATTGGGATTGGTCTCAATTTTCTCCGCCAGTATCTCCAAACCATAAATTTGAGCCGCCCTTTTGCTTGCCACAGCAGCACATCCTTTCAGTCCAGCTTCTTTTATCTTTTTGGCGCTACCAGCAGTATCGTAGGTAGGCATAATCTCAACCTTGAGCTTCCTCAAAAACTCCTCACACTGGGCTAATGCCTGAGGATGTGAATAGATCACCTTTATTTCATCCAGACTTTCTCCGGGCAAAGCCATCAAGCAATGGCTTATCCTGAGACGAATTTCACCAAAGATATTCAGAGGATAGCTTAACAACAGGTCATAGGTATCATTAATGCTGCCAGCTTGAGAATTCTCCACCGGTACCACACCAAAATCGACATTATCTCTAAGCACAGCTTCAAAAACATCGCCTATATAACGGCTGGGGGAAAGTTCAGCATCGCCAAAGAAATTGATCACGGCATCTTCACTGAACGCCCCCCTCTCCCCCTGAAAAGCAACCTTAGTCATCCCTACACCCCATACGAGGACTAACCACTAGCCAATTCCTTTTGCAGAATCTCCTCACTATCAGTAGTTGTCAAAGCGATAATACGGTCATTAACCTCCAGAATAGTATCGGCCGTTGGTACCTGAGGCTTCTGTCCATTTCGTATTAGCAGCGCTAAAATAGAATCGGAGGGTAATGCCAGATCCTTAACCGACTTGCCCGCGGATTTTGACCCTTCCAGTATTTTAACCTCAACGATCTGTATCTTCTCCTCCCCCATAGTCAAAAGATGAATTAGCGGATGCGTGGGTATTTTCTCTTCAATATGTTCCAGAATGAGATTAGTAACACTGATGGGACAGTCAACCCCCAGCTTCCTGAAAATTTCTTCGTTTTTAGGGTCATTGACCCGAGCAATCGTCCGAGGTACACCAAATTTATGCTTGGCTATCTGGCAAGCTACCAGGTTATCCTCATCCTCATCAGTAGCGGCTATAAAGACTTCAGCTCTGGATACGCCGGCCTCAGCCAAAGTAGCCACTTCACAACCATCTCCTCTCACACATACGCTTCCCATCTCATCCTCGAAGTTATCGCATTTAGTTGCATCCTTGTCCAGGACCAATATCTCGTGCCCCTCTTTCAGTAGTGCTTTGCACAAGTGATAGCCGACGCTGCCACCACCAACAATGATCATATACATTTCTAGAGTTTCACCCCTTTCATGCAGAAAGCAGCTTATCCCTTAGCAATTGAGCAAAGACAGTTGTGGGACTTACAGCCTCAAGCCCGAGCGTCTCATAGACGTCTTTGCGCAACGGGTCGTATATACGACAGAGTACTTTCGGAACATTGAATACATGCTTTGCAATCTGAGCTGCCATAACATTGCGATTGTCACCTTGAGTCACTGCCACAAAGGCGTCAGCATCCGTAATACCCGCCTTTTTGAGCATCTCCTCATCGGTACCATCGCCAAGTATCGCCGTACCACCAAAACTGGGCGGCAATCGCCTAAAACTATGGGCGTCTATATCTAGAACAGTCACCTTGTGTCCGTCAGCATCGAGTAAACTGGCTAGCTGAGCGCCAACCCGCCCGCATCCCATAATAACTATTTTCATAATTTCTGCCTTAAGCCATGGGCTCCCGACACAGCAGGACACGGCAAGGAGCTTCTTCTAAAACATACGGTATCACCCTGCCTAAATCGAAAACGCCGAAACGCTTCTTATGAGTAACGCCCATCAAAATCAAATCAACCTCTCTTTCCATTGCCTCGTCCACGATGGCCGGGCCTACTTCTCGCGCCTGAATCAAGTCGGTCTCCACTTCGCAGTCTCTGTCAGCAGCAATCTCCTCAGCACGAGTCAGTACTTTTTCCGCCTTCTCTATTTCGGACTCTATAACCGCATCCAACGGCAAGCTGCGCTTGACTTCAATCACATAAACAACATGAACCTTAGCCTTCGATTTCTTAGCCAGGTCACAGGCTAGCTTCACCGCTTCCACATCAGCGTCCTTGCCGCTTGCTGCGACCAATATTCTTTCGAGTTTCATAAGTCTCTGCTACATAACGGCTCAACTGTAAACATTATAATTCCGCCTGGCGAGTTGTGCAATCATTTTTGACTTCCCGTAAGACCAGTCAAACCACTTGTCTGACCTGGAGGCACGCGCCTCAGCCAACGGAAAAGGAAATAGATACCAAGTCCTAAGGCCATCCAGCCAAGGCCGACCCAACGACTATAGGTTTGGGTTATCACTAGAACTAGCCAGACGAAGGCGGTAACTAACATCCCCAGAACAGAAGTGACAGGTATCTCCCGGCCTCTTATTTTAAAATTTGCCGCAATCTTAAACGGGCGAGGCAATTCAGGATATTTATCGCGCAATTTCAAAATGGAAGCGTGAGCCAGAAAGTAAGTCATTGCGGCACCGAAAGCGTACAAGGCTCCCAGATGGATAAAAGCCTGCGGTGCGAAAAAACCGGGGATGAGGAGAACTATTGAAATAACCGAAAATAATATTATAGCTACCCAGGGCGTCCGGAAGCGGGGATGAACTGAGGCTAAAACCCCAGGCACCAAGCCTCGCCTCCCCAAAAAATAGGTAACCCGGGAGATCCCGATTAGCCCTGCATTTGCAGCTATCAGCAGGATGGAAGCCGCTAGTAACCCCACCAATACTGGGAGCAGCTCACGCAGTGTAGTCAGAACCCAGGTAAAAATGATCTGGGGTTCAACCGCTGAAAACCACTTAGCCGCCATCTCATGAGGGGCAATGGCTCCAGAAAGATTGTGAGCAATACCGGCTACCGGGTCATGTGCCCATTCTGTGGCCAACTC
>MGOH01000052.1:0-341 GCA_001795315.1 Chloroflexi bacterium RBG_19FT_COMBO_48_23 | reverse complement strand
CGACATGGTGGAAAGGCCTACCGTGGCAATGCCAGCAAAAATAACTAATACTGTGACTGCAGTCAGGATATGAGCAAAAGGCACCCTTCTGGTCGGTTGCCGTGTCTCCTCCGCCATCTGGGATATGGTCTCCACACCCGTATAGGCCACCGCAGCCAGGGCTATACCAACAAACAAATTTTCCCAGCTTGGCCAATATAGGACGATATGCGCATGAAGTGTAGTAAGATTGAAGACGAGCAAAGCACCCAGAACCACGATAAGAATCTGTACTGACAGGTCTATAACCGCTGCAGATACATTGATGATAGAAGACTGCCTGATACCGATGACATTGATGA
>MGOH01000051.1:7377-7592 GCA_001795315.1 Chloroflexi bacterium RBG_19FT_COMBO_48_23 | reverse complement strand
GCAACTACAGGGTTGGGCTGTATCTCCGGACCTTCGCCCTTCCTTATTTTATATAGCTTTCTGGCGTAATTTGCCGGGTTGAAGTACCATCTATCGTAACCTTCCGCATAGCGCTCACACCATACGCACATAATTTTCGTCCTTCCTTTATAATATAGTTAATTGATAGGCAGGCTAATATATTTAGCCGTAGATTAGCCATGCCGTTGTTAGCT
>MGOH01000051.1:5992-7276 GCA_001795315.1 Chloroflexi bacterium RBG_19FT_COMBO_48_23 | reverse complement strand
CCGGCTGGTTGAACCGGGGCGCAAACCCGTTGGGTGAGTAGACCGGTAGACAACTAGGTGGCTTTTTAATTCGCATAATATAGTAAGGAAGGGTGAAATGCCGACGGTCAATCAGTTAGTTAGAAAAGGACGACGGAGGCTTGGTAAACGGACCAAAGCTCCGGCGCTGGGTATTACTCACAATACCCTGAAAAACACAACTCGGAGAGATACACACTCGCCGCAGAAGCGAGGGGTTTGTGTACTGGTCAAGACAATGACTCCTAAAAAACCGAATTCTGCCTTGCGCAAAATCGCCCGCGTACGTTTGACCAACGGTATTGAAGTCACTGCTTATATACCTGGCGAAGGCCATAATTTGCAGGAGCACTCTGTGGTGCTTATCCGTGGCGGCAGGGTGAAGGATTTGCCGGGGGTTCGCTATCATATCGTTAGGGGTGCTCTGGATACCGCTGGGGTGGAAAATCGGCAGCAGGGGCGGAGCAAGTACGGGGCCAAGCGAGGCAAAGCAGTGAAGATTGCGGCAGGGGGAGGAATAAATGCCGAGACGAGCTAGAGTAATAAAAAGACGGACACCCCCTGACCCGAAGTACGGAAATGTTACTGTGGCTATACTTATCAAGAAAATAATGTTAGGCGGCAAGAAAGCTACGGCTGAACGGATTGTTTACGATGCTATGGATTTGGTTAATAAGCAATTGGGTACAGAACCTCTGGCGGTTCTTGAACAGGCACTTAAGAATGCCACTCCTGTACTACAAGTAAAATCCCGGCGTGTCGGCGGTGCTACTTACCAGGTGCCAATTGAGGTTGAAATCGGACGCGGGCTGTCCCTGGCTATGCGCTGGCTAATAGGCTTTGCCAGAGCTCGTAGCGGTAAATCTATGGCGGAAAAATTAGCGGCGGAGGTCATTGATGCTTCTCAAGGACAGGGGGCAACTATCAAGAAGCGTCAAGATACTCATAAGATGGCCGAGGCAAATAAAGCTTTTGCTCATTATCGATGGTAACTACAGCAGGAATTAAGACCCAACAGCCTAAAAAAGCGGTTGGCATAGGAAAAAATGTTATGACCCGGACTTTTCCTTTAGATAAGGTGCGGAATATAGGCATCATTGCGCATATTGATGCTGGCAAGACAACTGTTACTGAGAGAATTTTGTTTTATACAGGCCGCACCTACAAAGTTGGTGGGGTGGATGAAGGGACAGCGGTAATGGATTGGATGGCACAGGAACGGGAACGAGGGATTACTATCACCGCAGCAGCTACAACCTGTCACTG
>MGOH01000051.1:0-5983 GCA_001795315.1 Chloroflexi bacterium RBG_19FT_COMBO_48_23 | reverse complement strand
TCGCATAAACATCATTGACACACCGGGGCATGTAGATTTCACTGCTGAAGTCGAGCGCAGCCTTCGGGTTCTGGATGGTGGGGTGGTGGTGCTGGATGCCGTGGCCGGGGTAGAGGCACAATCTGAGACGGTATGGCGACAGGCTGATAGATATGGTGTACCAAGGATCTGTTTTATCAATAAGATGGACAGGGTTGGTGCCGATTTCCATCACACAGTTACTATGATTGAGGAGCGACTTCGAGCTAAAGCTATACCGCTACAGTTGCCCTGGGGTGAGGAAAGTCAGTTTAAGGGCGTGATAGATTTGGTTGACAATAGAGCCTGGTTGTTCTCTGATGACGTGAATGTTCCACGGGTGGAATCGTCTATTCCAGAAGAAGAGCGAGAAGAGGCAGATAGGCATAGGCAGTCATTGATCGAGAAACTGGCTGAGAATGATGACCAATTGATGTTACTTTATGTTGAAGGTGGGGAAATTAAGAGCAGCCAGATTAAAGCTGCAATAAGAAGGTTGACTTCGGCTAATCGAATAGTGCCTGTGCTTTGCGGCAGTGCTTTGAGAAATAAAGGAGTTCAATCCCTGCTTGATGCCATTGTGGATTATCTTCCTTCTCCGCTGGACGTGCCTCCGGTTAGTGTTATTGACCTGCAGACTGGCGAGGCGGAGGTTCGGCAAACCAGCGATGACGCCCCGTTTTCAGCTTTAGCTTTTAAGGTGGTCGCTGACCCGTTCATGGGCAGGCTGGTTTATTTTCGGGTTTATTCAGGCACGATCAAAGCGGGAATGCAAGTCCTAAATTCCAGCAAAGGACGTAAGGAGCGTTTGGGCAGGCTGATTCTTATGCATGCAAATCGCCGTGAGGAAATTGAAGAGACCGATAGCGGTAGTATTGCCGCTACTTTAGGTCTGAAGGATACCTTCACCGGGGACACGTTGTGTGACCCAGCTCACCCGGTGCTTCTCGAAGCTATCCGTTTCCCTGAGCCGGTGCTTTCGATGGTTGTAGAACCTAAAAGCAAGGCAGACCAGGATAAGCTCGGTGAAGCCATGAATAAGCTTTCAGAAGAGGACCCCACTTTTAAAGTGCGCACTGACAAGGAAACCGGGCAGACCCTTATTTCAGGGATGGGCGAATTACATTTAGAGGTTTTAATAGACCGTATGCTTCGTGAGTTTAATGTGAAGGTAAGTGTTGGCAAGCCACAGGTAGCCTATAAGGAGACCATTACTGTACCCGTAGAAATAGAAGGTAGGTTTATCCGTCAGTTTGGTGGTCGAGGACAATATGGTCATGTATGGCTCAACCTTGAACCGGTAGAGCGGGGTAGCGGCTTCAGGTTTGTTGACCAGGTTCGGGGTGGATCCATACCGAAGGAGTATATTTCAGCAGTCGAGGCTGGGGTGAAGGAAGCTTTGGAAACCGGTGTGGTGGCAGGCTATCCGATAGTAGATGTCAAGGTAATTTTGTTTGATGGTAGTTTCCATGAAGTTGATTCCTCTGATATGGCTTTCAAGATGGCAGGCTCGATAGCTTTGAAAGATGGTGTCAGGAAGGCCAATCCTATACTCCTCGAGCCAATTATGAAATTAGAGGTGGTGATGCCAGCCGAGTTTCTGGGCGACGTCATCGGCGATTTGAATTCAAGAAGGGGTCATATTGAGGGCATTGAGACGCACGGTGAAACATGTGTTGTTCGCGCTCTTATCCCTCTAGCTGAAATTTTCGGTTATGCTACTATCCTGAGGTCGTTGAGCCAGGGAAGAGCAACCTATTCCTTGGAGTTTAATTGTTACAGAGAGTTACCGGCTAGCCTGGCAGGGCAAATAGAGGTTAAGGTCAGAGGTAGATAAATGCCTAAGCAAAATATTCGTATTAAAGTCAGAGGATATGACCACAGGCTGGTTGACCAGTCTGTGGAGCAAATTGTGGAGACTGCCGAACGTACCGGTGCTGTGGTTGTCGGGCCTGTACCCCTGCCTACTCAAATCGAGAAGTTTTGTGTTATTCGCTCTCCCTTTATCGATAAAGATTCACGAGAACAATTCGAGATTCGTACGCATAAGCGTCTTATTGATATCCTTGGGCCAACCTCTAAAACTATAGATGCGTTGACTCAGCTTCAGCTCCCTTCTGGGGTGGAAATAGACATTAGATTGTAATAAGGAAAATGATTAAGGGTACTATTGGTAGAAAAATAGGCATGATGCAACTTTTCCGTGATGACGGAGAAGTGGTAGTGACAGCTATTGAAGCAGGTCCTTGCTTTGTTACCCAGGTAAAGACCGAGGCTAAGGATGGTTACAATGCTGTCCAGCTTGGATTTGGGGAAACCAAACTGCTTAACTCTCCACAGAAAGGCCATCTTAAGGAGATAGGGCAGTTCAAGCATCTCCGTGAGTTTAGTGTGGATGATGTCAACTCTGTTCAGACAGGTCAGAAAATTGATGTGGATATGTTTAAGTCCGGCGATTTACTTGATGTCACTGGCATATCAAAAGGTAAAGGTTTTGCCGGTGTAGTTAAACGCCATCATTTTGCTGGTGGCCCTAAGACGCACGGACAGTCTGACCGTCATCGAGCTCCTGGCTCGATTGGTGCCACTACATCCCCGGGGCGCGTATTTAAAGGAACCCGCATGGCCGGACACATGGGTGATAGGCGAGTGACGACGCGTAATCTTAAGGTGCTCGAAGTCGATTTGGATCGCCACTTGTTGCTGGTGAAGGGAGCGGTGCCCGGTGCTAGGAAGGGATTGTTGCTAATTAAGAAAGCTGGTGGGGGATAAGCAGAATGCAAGTTGAGGTTTATAACTTAAAGGGTAAAGCAACCAAGCAGCTCGAAATAAGGGATGATGTTTTTGCTTTGCCCTTTAATGAGGCTGTTGTACACCAGGCATTGGTCAGGCAGTTAGCTAATCGTCGCCTGGGGACTGCTGATACCAAGAAAAGAGGCGAGGTTAGGGGTAGCACCAGGAAGCTTTTTGCTCAAAAGCATACCGGGAGAGCACGTCGCGGCGATATCAGGTCGCCCATGCTCGTAGGGGGTGGAGTTGCTTTCGGGCCTCATCCTCGAAGCTACCGGCAGGCGATGCCCCGAAAAATGCGACGTTTGGCTTTGAGGTGCGTTCTTTCAGCTAAAGCAGGTAGTGGAGAGTTGAAAATTGTGGATAAGCTAGAACTTGATAGCCCAAAAACCAAGGCAGTGTTGGATATGCTGATAGCGCTTGGGATTAGTGATTCTGCCATTATCGCTACCGCTGAAGCTGAGGCTAATCTGATTAAATCGGCGCGCAACTTAATGGGTGTTAAGACAATGCTGGCGCCTTTGCTTAACATAGCTGAATTGCTTTCATGTAAATACATAATAATGACTGTGGACGCGGTGCGGAAGGTGGAAGAACTATGGGGTGAAAAGTCAGTCCCGGAGGCAGTGGGTAGTATCAGTTAAGCCAGGGGCTTGGAGTTTATTTAGACATGCATCTTTATGAGGTAGTAAGGCGGCCTTTAATCACTGAAAAGGCTACCCTGATGAAAGAACAGAACAGGTATGCTTTTGAGGTGGCGGGTGGGGCTAACAAACGCCAAATTAAGGAGGCTGTTGAGGCGGGATTTAAGGTTAATGTGGTTAAAGTTAGGGTGATGAATGTCCCGGGTAAGATGAGAAGAATAGGCAGACGGTATGTCATGACTCCGTCATGGAAGAAAGCAATTGTTACCTTGGAATCAGGTCAGAAAATAGAGTTCTTTGAAGGCGTTTAATAAAGTAGGGGATATAAAATTGGGCTCAGTTATCAAGAAACGAAAAAAGAAAATGGCGAAGCATAAGCATCGCAAACTCCTGAGAAAGACTAGATGGCAAAGGAGGCATCCCTAGAGGTAGGGTGAAATAAGCTGTGGCATTAAAAACCTATCGTCCAACATCACCAGGTAGGCGGGGCATGGTTAGCGCCTCTTTTGAAGAGATAACCAAGACGGTTCCCGAGAAGTCACTATTGCTGCCAATTAGGAAAAAGGCAGGGCGTAACAATAGGGGCGTAGTAACTGTGCGACATCGCGGCGGTGGTGCTAAACGTAGATTGCGTATAATTGATTTTAAGCGAAATAAACAAGGTGTTCAGGGGAAAGTAGCGGCTATAGAGTATGACCCCAATCGCTCAGCTCGCATTGCTCTCATCCATTATGTGGATGGAGAGAAACGCTATATTCTAGCCCCTCTGGGGCTCAATGTAGATGACGTTATAATGACAGGGGAAGGTGCGGAGATAAAGCCTGGTAATGCCTTGCCGCTAGCTTCGATGCCGGATGGCACTGTGATTCATAATCTTGAATTTGAGCCTGGAAAAGGCGGTCAGATAGTGCGTAGTGCCGGTACAGCGGCACTGCTTTTGGGTAAAGAGGGCAGATATGCGCTTGTTCGTTTGCCTTCTGGTGAGGTGAGGCGTTTTTTGAGCGATTGCCTGGCTACCGTGGGGCAAGTATGCAATGTTGAACATCAAGGGGAGAAGTCGGGCAAGGCCGGGCGCATAAGGTTGCTAGGGCGGCGCCCCCAAGTTCGAGGCTCAGCCATGACGCCACGCGACCATCCTCATGGTGGAGGCGAAGGCAGAGCTCCTCGGGGGATGGCGCCAAAAACACCATGGGGCAAGCCGGCCTTGGGTCCGAAGACGCGCCGGAACAAGGCTTCGAACAGATTGATAGTCAAGCGTCGGAAATAGAAAGGTAATTGAAAAGGCAGGGATAGAATGTCACGTTCATCTAAAAAAGGTCCTTATTGTGACGCTAAGCTACTTAAAAAGATAAAGGCGCTTAATCGCTCTGGGGAGAAGGTAGTGATAAAGACCTGGTCTCGTGCCTCTACTGTCCTACCTGAAATGATAGGTCTTACAATTGGGGTGCACGATGGTCGGCGGCATGTGCCTATCTTTATCACTGAGAATATGGTAGGGCATAAACTAGGAGAATTCGCTATGACCCGGACATTTCGCGGGCATGTTAGTAAGGCGCAAGTAGTTGTTCAGGCAAGAAAGCAGGCGTAGTTTTTATACGATGAAAGCAGCAGCTATATCTAAAGATGTTCGTGTCTCGTCTCGTAAAGTTAAATTGGTTGTAGATACGGTACGGGGCAAAAAGGTAGATGAGGCGTTGGCTATTCTTAAGTTCTTGCCGACACCGGCAGCTCAGGCTGTAGCTAAGGTAATTAAATCGGCAGCGGCAAATGCGGAGAACAATTTCCAGATGGAACCTACTGAGCTTAAAATAGCCGAAATTTTTGCTAACGAGGGGCATACCTTCAAAAGATTCCGGCCACAAGCCAGAGGACGGGTTAGCCCTATCTTGAAACGCTGCACTCATATCAGTGTTTTCGTCGCTGAGGAGGAAGAAAAAAGTGGGACATAAAGTTCACCCTTACGGTTTCCGGATTGGTATCATTCGGGGTTGGCATGCTAAATGGTATGATCAGAAACACTATACCGAGTTTCTACATGAAGATTTAAAGATACGTAAGGCTATTCAGGAGAAATGCGCTGATGGTGGCGTTGCCAAGGTTGAAATCGACCACCAGGGCAATGAGATTCTAGTGACTTTGTATTCCTCGCGCCCTGGTATTGTTATTGGTAGGGGAGGACAGCGTGCTGAAGAGCTGAGGTCACATTTAGAGGGTACATGTGGCAAAAGGGTGCGATTATCTATTAAAGAGGTCGAGCAACCTGAGCTTGATGCTCGTTTGGTAGCCAGGAATGTAGCTGACCAGCTTGAACGTCGGATGGCTTTTAGGAGAGCGATGAAACAAACAGCTTTTCGGACAATGCAGGCTGGCGCTAAAGGAGTGAAGATAAGCTGTGCTGGAAGGTTGGGCGGAGTTGAGATTGCTCGTCGCGAAACCACCCTCCAGGGGCAGTTACCGTTACATACACTTTGTGCTGATATCGATTATGGTTTTGCCGAAGCTCGCACTACGCTGGGTAATATCGGAGTTAA
>MGOH01000050.1 GCA_001795315.1 Chloroflexi bacterium RBG_19FT_COMBO_48_23 | reverse complement strand
ATTGAGGCACCGGATGAGGCGGCTCACGCCGGTTCAATTGATGATAAAGTAGAGGCTCTGCAGATAATAGATAAAGAAGTTGTCGGCCGGATCCGCTCCTGGAATCTGGATGCTCTCCGGGTTCTAATATTGCCTGACCATCCAACGCCGATAAAAATTCAGACCCATACTGATGAGCCGGTCCCGTTTGTGCTCTGGGGTTACGGGTTTGCTTCTAACGGGGCAAAGAGGTTCACCGAGGCCGAGGCTAAAAACACTGGAGTTTTTATTGACGAGGGGTATAATATTATGAGCAGGCTGACACGCGTATAGGCAAGTGGAAACCGCTTTCCAGATAGTTTAGAATAGGCAGGAAAGAGAGATGGCACTGATAGTTCAGAAATATGGCGGCAGCTCGGTGGCTGATGCCGAGAAGATAAAGAATGTAGCTCGGCGCATAGTTGCCACCAAAGATAAAGGTAATGAGGTGGTTGTGGTTGTCTCTGCCATGGGCGATACAACAGATGACCTGATTCAGCTAGCCAGGCAGATTAGCACTAGACCTCAGGAGCGGGAACTCGATGTCTTATTGTCCACCGGCGAGGTAGTGTCCAGCACACTTATGGCTATGGCTTTGCATGAAATGGGCTATAAGGCGGTGAGCTTGAGCGGTGCCCAGGCGGGCATCCGGACTGACACTACCTATAGCAAGGCTCGAATCCTGCACATTGAGCCCAAACGAGTTGTTAAAGAGCTGGAGAAAGGAAATATCGTTATTGTAGCTGGATTTCAGGGGATAACTGATGATATGGATATCGCTACCCTGGGCCGGGGCGGCTCGGATACCACGGCGGTTGCCCTGGCTGCTGCTCTTAAGGCTCAGATATGCCAGATATACACGGATGTTGAGGGTGTGTTTACTGCTGACCCACGCCTTGTGCCCGAGGCCCGTAAACTTAAGGAAATAGGCTATGAGGAAATGCTGGAGATGGCGACATCAGGTGCTAAAGTGATGCATTCTCGGGCGGTGGAGTTGGGCCAGGTTTATAAAATGCCGATACTGGTGGCTTCCAGCTTTACTGATAAACCTGGTACTATCATTCATGGAGGGATTCCGATGGAAGTAAGAAACAAAGCGCGGGGTATAACTCATGACCTTAATGTGGCTAAAATTACTGTGGTCGGCGTTCCTGACCGGCCGGGTATAGCTTCAGCAATCTTCGAACCATTAGCTAAAGCAAATATAAGTGTAGACACTATCGTTCAGAATGCCAGCATCAACAATATTACTGACTTAACCTTTACCGTGGCTAGAGGTGATTTAGATAAGGCGATGTCTTTCGTCGGCCCGATAGCCAAGTCTATCGGGGCGAAGCAGTGTGTCAGCGATTCGACACTAGCCAAAGTTAGCGTTGTTGGCACCGGCATGCTGAATACGCCGGGCTATGCGGCTAATATGTTCCGAGTCCTTTCTGAACAGGGCATCAATATACAATTGATTACTACTTCCGAAATAAAGATAACCTGTATCATTGCTGAGGATAAAGTAAAGGACGCTGTTCAAGCGTTACACAAGGCTTTTGACCTGGAACAAGATGTAATTTAACGCTACACAGCGACAACTTCTTTTATATCGGATATCTCTTGTTTCAGTACTCGCTCGATGCCGTTCTTGAGTGTCATGGTTGACATAGGACAACCAGCGCAGGCCCCCTTGAGTCTCAGACTGACTATGCCTTCTTTAACGTCAACTAGTTCTACATCGCCCCCGTCGGCTTGGAGGCTCGGCCTAATATTGTTCAGGATTTCTTGCACCTTTTCTTTCACAGGTTCTCCCTCTTGCTTTCGCTTGTATTTATTGTTGTAGTAAGCTAACATAATCAGTCATTTTTGTCAAAATTGTTTTTTGACTTAATCTGGGGCACTTGACATTGTTCACTTTTTTTGCCACAGTGACTGCGGTAAAATAGCAAAGTTATACTGGAGGGGTAATACAGGAAATAAGCCATGCCCGACCGTGAAGAAGATAAAGCCAGGCTGAGACGAAAGGCGAGTCAAGAAGCTATCTCCTTGGCTATGCAGAGCCGTTGGCAGGAAGCAGTAACTGTAAATCAGAGCATAATAGAGCTCTTACCTACAGATATTGATGCCTACAACCGGCTGGGTAGAGCATTTATGGAATTGGGCGAATTTGCCAGAGCTAAAGAGTCCTATACTCGAGCTCTGGGACTTGACCCTTATAATTCTATCGCTCAAAAAAATCTCCAGCGGCTGTCTTTATTGCCCGATTCCCAGGTTAAAGGAAAAGAGGAACGCCGTGAGGTCTCCCCGGACCTTTTCATCGGCGAGATGGGAAAGGCTGGGGTGATAAATCTGCAAAACCTGGCACCTCGTGAGTTGTTGGCCAAGATGGCTGCTGGTAATCAAGTGTACTTGAAGGTTAAGGGACAGCAACTTGTCGTGGAGAATGACCAAGGGGAGCATTTGGGGCTGGTTGAGCCGCCTCATGGTTTTCGCCTGGCTAGAATGATAGAAGGTGGAAATAAATACACTGCGGCTCTTGTCAGTATCAATAATGACAGCGCGAGGGTTATCATCAGAGAGGTTTTTCAGCACCCGAGCCAAGCTGGACGTCTTTCCTTTCCAGTTAAGGCAGTTGAAGGCTTTCAACCCCATGTTAGAGATACCTTGCTTAGACATGAGGCTGTGGAAGAGGAAGCGCTGGAAGAGGCAGAAGATATGGACCTAGAAGAGGGTGAGCTTATACCCGAAGGCTTCTCCATATTTGAGGGAGTCGCCCCTGACGAGGAGACGGAGACAGAAGAAGAGTTCACGGAGGAGTAGTTAATTGCCCCTGAAGCGAGCGAATTTTTCAGGAGAAGATTAAATGGAAGTTGGAGTAGTAAAGCCGATTATCATCGAAGAGGAGATGAAGAGCTCCTACCTTGCCTATGCCATGAGTGTCATAGTTTCTCGAGCTCTGCCCGATGTGCGCGATGGCTTGAAACCGGTGCACAGACGGATACTCTATGGCATGGATGGTCTGGGTCTCCGCCATACCACTTCTTATAAGAAGAGCGCTCGCATAGTTGGTGACGTGATGGGTAAGTATCATCCTCACGGGGATGCGCCGATATATGAAGCTATGGTCAGAATGGCACAAGATTTTTCTATGCGTTACAGGCTTGTTGATGGGCAAGGTAATTTCGGCAGTATGGATGATGACCCACCAGCAGCTATGCGTTATACCGAAGCTCGCCTGGCGAAAATCGCCGAGGAAATGCTGCTTGATATTGATAAAGATACCGTTGATTTCATGCCTAATTTTGATGATAGCTTAAAGGAGCCAACGGTTTTACCAGCCAGATTACCAAATCTGCTGGTGAATGGTTCATCGGGCATTGCTGTCGGTATGGCTACCAATATCCCACCTCATAACTTAGGTGAGTTGTGCGATGCTATCAATTATCTTATAGATAACACCGAGGCTGATGTCGAAGATTTGATGAAGATTGTGAAGGGGCCGGATTTCCCCACCGGCGGCATTATTTTAGGCCGAGAGGGCATTAAGAGCGCTTATGCCAGCGGGCAGGGCAAGGTCGTGGTTCAGGCTAAAGTTGCCGATGAAAATTTGAGAGGCGGGCGTCAGCAATTAATCATAACAGAACTTCCTTATCAAACAAATAAAGCTGCCCTGGTGGAAAGAATAGCTAACTTGGTCAGAGAGAGAAGGATCGAGGGAGTAAGTGAGGTTCGCGATGAATCTGACCGCCATGGCATGAGGATAGTTATAGGTCTGAGAAAGGATGCTCAGCCTACCAAGATTTGTAACAACCTGTATAAATATACTCCTATGCGGTCCTCCTTCTTCATTAACATGTTGGCTCTGGTTGATGGGCAGCCTCGAGTACTTAATCTTAAGGAAATCTTGAATTGCTATATAGATTTTCGTCGGGAGGTTATCACCCGTCGCTCCCAGTTTGACCTCCAGAAGGCGAAGGACCGAGCCCATATTCTGGAAGGCTTCAGAATTGCCCTTGATCATCTGGATGCAGTAATTCAGACTATACGAAAAGCTGAGACGGTGGATTCAGCTCGAGCCAGCTTGATGGAGAACTTTAGCCTGTCTCAGATTCAAGCTCAGGCTATCCTTGATATGCAGCTACGTCGCTTGGCACAGCTGGAGCAGAAGAAAATAGTCGATGAGTACAGCGAGGTGGTCAAGAACATCGCTTATCTTGAAGACCTCCTGGCAAATCCGAAGAAAATACTCTTTCTTATTAAGCAGGATGTCACCGAGCTTAAGAAGGGGTATGGCGACCAGCGCCGCACTGCTATTAAAAGAGAAGAGGCCGAGGAGTTTCAGGACGAGGACCTTATTCCCCATCAGGATGTGGTGATTACGCTGAGTGAACAGGGATACATAAAAAGAATACCGGCTATAACGTATCAAAAGCAGCATCGAGGAGGTCGGGGTCAAATAGGGATGGTGACTAGGGAAACCGATATGGTGAAACATCTCGTTGTAGCTGATACCCATGATAATTTACTGCTTTTTACCAACCGGGGTAAGGTTTACAGGCTCAAATGTTACGATATAACCCAGGATGTATCGCGAACTACGAAAGGAACAGCTCTGGCTAACCTATCGGCTATCGACCCGAAGGAGCAGATAACCGCCTTGGTGGTGGTAAAGAATTTTACCCCCGGCTTGTTTATGATTATGGCTACTTCGAGAGGTATAGTGAAGAAGACGAGTTTCGATAATTTTGCTTCGGTTAGAAGCAGCGGGCTTATTGCAATGAGGCTTCGAGGAGATGAAGAATTGGTGGCGGCTGAGGTGGTTAGCCAGAAAGACGAAGTTGTTTTGGTAACTCAAAACGGGCAAGGTATCAGGTTTGCTGTGAAGGACTTACGACCGGCATCTCGGGCTAGCGGTGGCGTGCGTGGCATCAGGCTTAGTCCTGGCGACCGTCTGGTTGCGATGGATGCCATCTTCCCTGATGCTAATCTGCTTACGATTACACAGAAAGGCTTTGGTAAACGTAGCCGGGCGCGGAATTTCCCTCTTCAGGCTCGGGGTGGCAAGGGTGTAATCGCTCATCGGATTAATGAAAAGACAGGCGAGGTTATTTCAGCTAAGCTTGTCCCTCCAAATCAGCACGTCATTATTATTTCGTCTAACGGTATCATCATCCGTGTTCCTGTAGATGAGGAGATCTCGCTCTTGGGTAGAGACACACAGGGGGTGCGGGTAAACAGAATTGATCAGGATGACAGCGTTGCCTCTATGGCCTTAGTGCATCAGGGGAATGGCAGGGGAGGCGATAAGGATAAGGCTGAGTAGGGCGTCTTTTCTATCTGCTAACCATGGAAAAAGTACTACAAGTTCTGCAAGAGTTCGGCTTGACCTTTGTTCCTCTATTTGTGGCTATGGATGCCATCGGTGTCTTGCCAATATTGGTTCCCTTAACACAGGATATGAAGGCTAAGGGGCGCAGTCGAACTGTGCGCCTGGCAGTAATTACCGCTCTGGGATTAGGCTTGGGTTTTGTTGCTATCGGCAAAGGCATTTTTATCTTTTTGGGCATAGAGGTATCCGACTTTCTGGTCGCCGGCGGACTTATCCTTTTTCTCTTAGCTGCCAAGGACTTAATCACCGGCAAGATGATTGAAGCTCAGACTTCAGTTGGAGCCGATATGCTGGGTGTCGTACCCATAGGTACCCCTCTTGTAGTCGGGCCGGCAGTGCTTACCACGCTGCTGATATTGGTCGACCAGTACTCGATTATTATCGTAATATTTTCTTTCATCCTGAATCTCGTAATAGCCTGGCTGCTTTTTGCGCAGGCTAACCGGGTGGTGGCTTTTCTGGGGCAGGGAGGAGTCAGAGCCACATCCAAAATAGTCAGTCTGTTTTTGGCGGCTATTGCCATAAAAATGATTCGCCAGGGCGTTCTGCAGGTATTAGGATGAAACTCGTCTTCATTCACGGCGCCGGCAACACCGGCCTGGTGTGGCATTATCAAGCTAAACAATTTGTCGATTCTGATGCTATCAGTCTTCCTGGTCATCCTGAGGGCAAACCCTGCACCAGTATCGATGGTTACGCCGAATGGCTTCATCGATATGTTCAGGAAAAAGGTTATTCGCAGCCTGTATTAGTGGGACATTCTATGGGCGGTGCTGTAGCTCAGGCGTATGCTCTGACTTATCCCAAGGACTTGAAGGCTCTTATACTCGTCGGCACGGGAGCCAGACTCAGGGTAAGGCCAGACTTCCTTAAGTTGCTGGAAGATAACATTGACGCCCCTGCTGATTGGGCGAAGAATATGCTTGGGCCGCTTTATAGCCGGGTGGCTCTTGGAGTGAGGGAAAAAGTGATTAATAAAGTGGTTGAGGTAGGCACTGCTGTGCAGCTCAACGATTTCAGATGCTGCGACAGGTTTGACATCATGGATAGAGTTCACCAGATTGAAGCTCCCACATTGATTATTTGTGGCACTGAGGACGATATGACGCCGGTCAAGTATTCTCAGTATTTGGCCGATAAAATCGCTGGTGCCAGGCTGGCCGTCTTTGAGGATGGCTCTCACCTCGTCTTTATGGAGAAGCCCGACGAAGTGAACCGAGCCATTGAAGATTTTCTACGCAGGATTTAGAATCCTGATTTAACCTGTTCGAGATTTGTGATGAGAATAGGTGTCCTTTCTGATACCCATATGCATTCGGCGGAAGAGATTCCTCCGGAGATACTCAAGGCGTTTCCAAATATGGACTTGATAGTGCACGCCGGCGATTTCGTTGGCTCAGCGGTTCTCGAAGGGCTGAAGCAGCTGGGTGAAGTGAAAGCAGTACACGGCAACGTGGATTCGATGAAGCTCAGGGGCTTGCTGCCCGACAAGGAGCTTTTAGTGGTCGGAGGCAAGAAAATCGGGGTTACCCACGGCTGGGGTGGGCCGGAAGGCATAGAGCAAAGGGTTAAGGGGCTGTTCAATGACGTGGATATTATCATTTACGGGCATAGCCACCGGGCAAAGATTG
>MGOH01000049.1 GCA_001795315.1 Chloroflexi bacterium RBG_19FT_COMBO_48_23 | reverse complement strand
GATGCCTGGTGTGAATCTCTCTCATGGCTTAGGGATAATACTCCGGAACCTTTCGACAACCCCGATTTTTACTATGAGCTTTACCAGTCGCCATCTCGGGGCGAGAGCTATGATTATCCTCAGACTGCTTATGGTGTTACTGCCTGGTGGGACTATGGCTACTGGATAACTCGTATCGGTCGGCGTGTACCCACCTCTAATCCGGGCACCGGCCATACGGGCGAATCCCGTCTCTTTGTCGCCCAAGACGAAGGCTCGGCAGATGAAGTACTGGAAGGTAAGTCAGGTTCGAGATATATCATTACTGACTATGCTTTAGTTATGCCATTTGGCAAGTTTCATGCTGTGGCAACTCTGAGCGGCAGTACGAAGGAAAATTTCTTCGATGTATATTATCAGCCTCAAGAAGGCAGGCTTAAACCAGTGATACTGCTTTATCCTGAATATTACCGTTCCTTACTTGTCAGACTATACAATTTCGATGGAAAACGGTTTGTTCCTAGTAGCTCGATAGTTGTTTCCTACGAGCAGAAGATAACCAAAGAGGGTCAATCTTACAGGGAAATCACTAGTGCGAAAGCCTTTTCGAGCTATGAGGAGGCTGAGGCTTATATTTCAAGCCAGAAATCGGGTAATTACAAAGTAGTTAGCTCTGACCCATTTGTCAGCCCTGTGCCATTAGAAGCCTTGGAGCATTATAAATTGGTTTATAGCTCTAAAGGCACCAAAGTGCAGCCGGATGGCAGGCTAGTTTCCGAAGTTAAAATTTTTGAGCATATCGAATAACCGGAACACGCCGCAAATCATTTGCTCCCAGTTACCACCTGATTGTTTTTAGCGTTTTAGAATACGTCTTAGATGATATCTATCTGAAAACCTACTTGACAAAAATTGATTGTTCCTCTATTTTATGAGTACTGAGGCAAGAAGAGATGGGTGGACGGAGGACAAAGCACCAAGTCACCTTTGAAGAAGAGGCTCCAGACTTAAGCCTACAAGACTTAGCGGATGGCCTGGAAGACGAACTTTTTGTCGTAGATAAGGGATACCAGATAAAGTTCGTTAACTCAGCTGCAATGCGGAATGTGGGTGGGCAAGCTGGTTCCCCGGTTGGCGGGCTGTGTTACGATGTCTTTGAGGCTAGAAGTGGTCCCTGCAGCACGCCATTGTGGTTATGCCCGATAACCAGGGTGTTGCAGAGCGGCAAAGCAATTGTAATTGTTCACCCAAGATATCCTATAAATTCAGACATTGTCTCAAACGAACACATTAGAATTGCTATGTACCCGCTAAGAGATAGCCGCGGCAATATAAGTGCGATTGCTGAACTAAGACGAGACGTCACTATAGAAAAAGAGATGGAGCATCAGGTTCTGAGACGTCACCATCATCTCCAAGCCTTAAGCCGGATCTCAAGTGCTACAAGCGGGTTGCGGAACTTGAATAGCATCTTAAACGTGTGTCTAGACATTGCCCTGGAGTCTGTCGATGGTGAGATAGGAGGAATCCTGCTTTTTGATGAGCAAAAACAAAGGTTACGTTACCGTGTTTCTCGTGGTTTGTCTGCCAAGTATGTTGAGAAAATGGAGATGGCTCCGGGAGAAGGGGTAGCAGGCAGAGTGGTGAAAACTGGGGAGCCTATCCTGGTGGAGGACATTTCAAAAGATGCGCGTGTCGCTCATAATGATTTGATTAGCACCGAGGGGCTTAAGGGATTTGCCAGTGTTCCCTTGAAAGCGAAGGACAAGGTTGTAGGTGTAATTAACATGGCGAGTCATACGCCAGGCCAATTTAGAGATGACGATCTTTATCTATTAAACTCAATGGGCTGCCAGATAGGAAGCGCCATTGAGCAATCGAGACTCTATGAACGTCTGGCTAGTGCAGCAAGGAGATACCAAACTCTTCTTCGGCATGCTTTGAATGCGCAAGAGGATGAAAGAAAGAGAATTGCTCGCGAACTTCATGATGAGACCAGCCAAGCTATCACCAGCTTGACTCTCAGTCTACAAGCAATAATAAATATGTGTGAAATGAAGGGCATTGCAGATAAAGACATTATAGAAAGGCTTAGATCAACACATGCATATACGGTTCATGCTGGCAATGAAGTAGTTAAGCTTATGAAGGAACTCCGCCCCACCTTATTAGATGAGCTTGGAATGCCTGCAGCCATTCATCGCTATGCTAAGGATACTCTTCAAACTCAAGACATTGGTGTTTCTGCTGAATTTTCAGGTACAGACAGGCGCTTTCCTCCGGAGACCGAAGTGACGCTTTTCCGTGTTTCCCAGGGACTTATTGGGAATATCTTGAAACATTCGGGTGCAAAAAATACTGCAATTAAGCTAGAGTGCGATGCCGCCAAATGTGTATTAAAAATCGAAGATGATGGTAAAGGTTTTAATGTTAGCAAACTTACACGTGTGGATCATAGTGGTCGTGGTGCGGGTCTATTCACTATGAAGGAGAGAGTTAAGCTGGCAGGCGGCAATTGCAAGATCGAATCCCGGCTGGGACAAGGAACCAAAGTTACGGTGAATATTCCGCTCCCTGCGAGTGAGATAGATGAAAAAGATAAAAGTCCTAATAGTTGATGATCATACTCTCGTGAGAGATGGAATCCGGGCTTTGTTAGGTCTAGTTGCCGATATAGAAGTGGTCGGTGAAGCAAATAATGGCAAGGATGCGCTAGAAAAGATTGAACAGCTTGCCCCAGATGTGGTACTTATGGATCTGGCAATGCCTATTATGGGCGGACTTGAAGCAACACGCAGGATACGCAAGCGACATCCGGAGACGAAAGTACTTGCGTTAACCCAATATGATGATAGTGACTACGTGGTTCCTGTTATTGAGGCAGGAGCTCGTGGTTTTGTTACTAAGATGGCGGCGTTTTCAGAACTTGCCTCAGCTATACAAGCTGTATATAGGGGAGAATCTTATCTGTCGCCTTCGGCAGCAAAGGCACTTGTTCAAGATTACCAGCAAAAAACCACTGTAGAAGGAGAGAAAGACCCTTATCATCGATTGACAGATAGAGAAAGAGAAGTTCTTAAACTTGTTGTCGAAGGGTATACTGCGCGTGAGATAGCAGATATACTGGTCATCAGTCCTAAAACTGTTGAGTGGTATAAAGCGAGTTTAATGAGTAAGATTAACATCCATAGTAAAACTGACCTTATTAAGTTCGCCATACGCAAAGGGATTATAGCCGCGTGACGAAATAGACGAAAATTCCGCCCTCTGTTTTTAAGGCTGCCTCTACCCCAGGTTTTTCCCAATCAAAATCAAGTATTATTTTGGTAATAATCCTGTAGGCTGAGCCGTCCTATCCCAGAGATGTTCCTCTTGTCGCTTCATCTATGACCAGTTACTATTCTGGTAGATTTGGGTATTCCTGTTTAGGAAGGGTTTATGTATTCGTCTGCAGCAGAAGGTGCTAACGATTACCAGGTCGATAAGACTACAAAGTTTTCTTTTGACCATAGCCTGGTCCCGCCATGCCAAGCTGCCTGCCCGTTACATATGGAGATACGTGAGTATGTTGATTTGGTTGCCCAAGGAAGGATTATGGAAGCCTTGCAAGTAATAAGAGATGGTAATCCTTTTCCCTCCATTTGTGCTTATGTTTGTACTCATCCCTGTGAGCATGCTTGTAGACGTAGCCAGGTGGACAAGTCTATTGCTGTTCGTGCATTGAAAAGGTTTGCAGTAGAATTTGGCGGTGACAGAAGGATCCGCGCTGAGGCAGATACTATACATAATGACAAGGTAGCTATAGTAGGTTCTGGCCCAGCAGGGATGGCCTGTGCCTACTATTTGCGAAGATTGGGTTATCCTGTGACTATTTTCGAGGCTCATTCAGAGGTAGGTGGCATGCTCCGAGTTGGTATTCCACAATATCGTCTCCCTCGTGAGGTATTAGATACAGAGGTGCAAAGGTTAACTCAAATGGGCGTTGAGATAAGAACGAATACGCGTGTAGTCTCATTAGACTTGCTATCTGATATAGGCTACAAAGCCATTTTTATAACTATTGGTGCCCACCAGAGCCTCAGGATGGGTATGGAAGGGGAGGATAGCCCCGGTGTAATAGATGGTGCCACTTTTCTCCGCGAGGTGAATCTTGGACTCAAGCCATCGCTGGGGAAAAAGGTTGCTGTAGTGGGAGGTGGGAATGTAGCGGTAGATGCTGCACGTACAGCTCTCCGATTAGGTTCATACAAAGTAAGCATTCTCTATCGCCGCAGCAGGGCAGAGATGCCAGCAGACCCGGCAGAAATAGAGCAAGCATTGGAGGAAGGGGTTGAAATTCACTTCTTGGTGGCGCCGGTTAAACTAAAAAGGCGTAATGGGAAGGTAAGTATAACTTGTACGAAGATGGAACTTGGCGAACCTGATGCTAATGGTAGACGGAAGCCCGTACCTATTAAGGGCAGCGAATTCAATAGGCAAGTGGATGTACTGATTACTGCTATTGGGCAAGCGCCTCAGTCACCGAGTGATTTTCGTCTCCGAATAGGCAGAGGTAGTACTATTCAGGTTGACCCAGTTACCCTTACCACGAATAGAGCAGGAATTTTTGCCGGTGGTGATGCTGTCACCGGACCGGCAACCGTAACCGAGGCCTTGGCATCTGGTAGATTGGCAGCTTATCGCATTGATGATTATCTTCAGCATAGATATCCGCGAATTGCCAGGGAGACACGAGAAGGTTTGGCAGGTGACCTACTGCCGGCGACAGTAGAGATGATCAGGAAAATCGGTCGGCTTGAGCCTCCGATTCTTCCGCCTGAGGCAAGGATAGAAGACTTCAAGCCGGTGGAGCTTGTCTACGATTGGTCAACCGCCATCAATGAGGCAAGGAGGTGCCTTCGATGTGGCATTGGGGCTGAGATAATGACACAAGACAAATGCGCTACCTGCCTAAATTGTATAAGAGTCTGCCCGTATCAAGTTCCACATTTGGATATTAACGGTGCGGTTCAGATACCAGTTGAGCAATGCCTGGCTTGTGGTATATGTGCTGCGGAATGTCCGGCAAAAGCGATAGTTTTTAGGAAGCCATATGACCGAAGACAGATAGTCGAAGAATTACATCATATACTTAAGTCTGCAGCGGAATTGAAATCCAAGCCGTTCATTGTTGGTTTCTGCTGCCAGTATGGGCTTTTCGGCACTGGTGCTCTGGCAAACCTGTGGAGGGAAGCTAAAGCCGGCATCTGGATAGTGCCCGTCTTGTGTGTGGCAAGAGTGGAAGCCGAACATATGTTGTACCCATTTGAAATGGGAGCAGAAGGAGTTTTCATCGCTGGGTGTGGGGGACAATGCGCCAGAGAGAATACAGCCTTGTGGACTAAGCAACGTATTGAAAAGACTAAAAAGACGCTAGCCCAGGTTGGCCTTGAGCCTGAGCGAATACGCAGTTTTATGTTGGGTGCTGCCAATGAGGATATTGGTAAGGAGTTAGATGATTTCGTTGGGCAAATGAGTGGGTTATATTTGACCTCGACAATAAGGCAGGAGGTGCAAAGTTGATAGTTGCGGAACAGAAGCCTCTTGAAGAAATTAGACTAATGATTGCTCCTTATCAGAGAGTGTTGGTCCTTGGCTGTGGTACATGCATGACGGTCTGTGATGCTGGTGGCGAACGTGAAGTATCCTTTCTTCACAGTGCATTACGACTGATGCAGACAAAAAGCGGGAATGTGGCTCATATTTTTTCGGAGTACATTTTGAAAAGGCAATGTGACCCTGAATTCATAGACCTTCTTGTTGAGAAAGTCAGTGATGTTGATGTTGTTCTTTCACTAGGTTGTGGCATAGGAGTACAAGCCATAGCCGAACGTTTCCCAGACATGCCTGTATTGCCTGGAGTTAATACTTCTTTTATGGGTATGGCTAAGGAGTGGGGTGTTTGGGATGAACGGTGTGCTGCATGTGGTGATTGCAGGCTGGAGGATACTGCTGGCATTTGTCCTATTACCAGGTGCACAAAGGGGATACTAAATGGGCCCTGCGCCGGCACTAAAAATGGCAAATGTGAAGCAAGTAAAGACATGGAGTGCGCGTGGATTCTCATCTACAAGCGACTGGAAAGGCTGCATCAACTTGAGAAAATGCGCAGATATTACCCCCCGAGGAATTTTCGTGCGGTTCCGAGGCCAAGGAGGCTCGTTAAAAAAGTTAGTATTGGTGCAGGAGAAAGCGATGGCTAATTCATTGTTTGAGGAGAAAATCTATTCTGATGTGTTCCTGGTGACGACAGAGATTGGCCCACCAAAAGGGGTAGATGTGTCAGAAATGATTCACCACATAGAACTACTAAAAGATAAAGTTGATGCAATCAATGTTACTGACCATCAGAGTTCGGTGATGCGCTTTCCGTCGTTGGGTGGCTGTCTGCTGGTACGAGAATTGGGCGGGGAACCTATTCTTCAAGTAACCTGTCGTGATCGCAATCGTCTAGCTCTTCAAGCTGATCTTCTTTTTGCATACTCCAGGGATGTCCGTAATGTCCTTTGTCTTACGGGTGATTCTATTGATGTAGGTGACCATAGAGAAGCCAAGCCCGTCTTTGATTTAGATTCAATTCAGTTATTGAAAGCGATAAGAACTATGGAATCTGGAATGGATATGGCAGGTAACGAACTTAAAAATGCTCCGAAATTTTGTGCTGGTGCCTCAGTGCATCCTGAAGCAGATTTCATCGAACCTCAGCTCGTTAAATTTGACAAGAAAGTTATTGCGGGGGCGCAATTTTTTCAGACCCAGGGCATCTTCGACTTGGGAAGTCTTCGGCGGTTCATGCAATATGCCTCACAGTTTAATGTGAAAATATTGGCAGGAATCATAGTACTGGCTTCAGCCAGAATGGCTCGATATATGAATGACAATGTCCCGGGAATAATTGTCTCTCAAGATATTATAGACGAACTTGCCACTGTGGAGAAAGGCAAAGGGCTACAAAAGGGGATAGAGATTGCTGCCCGCCTGATAAAGGCGATAAGAGAAGAAAAACTATGCCACGGTGTGCATGTTATGGCTGTAGGTAATGAAGGTATTGTGCCTGAGATCCTGGAGGCAGCTGAATTGGCCAGCGTCGGTCGTTGAGATGATAATTTACTGAAATGAATGTAGGGTTTAGTCAATGAATTAATTCTAATTATGGAGGTAAAGGAATATGGGAAACAGCGCAAAAATACTAATCATAGATGACGAACTCGATTTCATGGAAGCCTTCCGGATGGTATTTGAAGCTAAATCATATCAAGTGGTCACAGCATCAAATAGAGTAGAGGCTCAGGATAT
>MGOH01000048.1:2355-5529 GCA_001795315.1 Chloroflexi bacterium RBG_19FT_COMBO_48_23 | reverse complement strand
ACATCCCATCCACCTTGGTATTGATATACAATTTTGGGGCAATGGTAGCGATATCTCCCTCATCGTCAATGTCCAACGCTTTTCTTATTTCACCATCGGCTATCTTCCTAATCTCAGGCAATTTTTCCTCGGAAATATAGTTTTCTCCGACGCTCAAGGTGCCGAGACTCATGTCTCCGAGCTTCATGTCTAGATTGCTTATTGCCGGCACAACAGCTAAGTTGGGACCATATTTCTCCATCTGATTATAGATTCTGGCTTGCCCAGCAAGGGCAACAGTTAATATGCCGACAACTGTCGCAGTTCCAATAACAACACCTAGGGCAGCGTACAACACACGCCTTTTTCTCCGCATAACATCTTTTATAACTACCTGATATAGCTTCATATCATCTCCTCCGCACCTTATTTTGCTGTAATGGCGAATAATAACAGTCGACTGTGAAAATATTACGAAGATACTGTGAAAATTTAGTGAATTTAAGCAACAGGGGCACAAACATAAGCACCTCGTTATACAGTGGTTTGTCGTACATGTTAAGTTTTTTTAAAGTACAAAAAACCGTATTAGTCCGGTTAAACCTATATGTAGTACATAGCTTCCGCACGATGTTCTTTACCCCCATACCTTTCCACCAGGTCATGCAAGGTCTTAGACTCCAAAACTCCATCCATTGCCTCTTTCAGCTCAACCCATATATCGCGGGTGACACAAGAATCAGAGCGAGGGCAGGCTTTGGGGTCATTAACACAATCGACGGGGGCAATCGAGCCTTCAAGCAATTCCACCACTTCGCTGAGCTTTATTTCCTGTGGCAACTTGGCAAGCCAGATTCCACCGCGAGCACCCCGCATGCTCCTTATCATCCCCGCCGCTACAAGAGGAGCAATCAAATGCTCCAGATACAGAAGTGAAATCTGCTGTCGCTGGGCGATGTCTTTCAGCGGAACCGGGCCTTCACCATCGAGAAGAGCCAGATCCAAAAGCACTCTGGTTCCATACCGTCCTCTGGTAGAAAGTTTCATCTCTCTCCTTACTTTGTTGACTATTTTAGTCAACAAAGTGTACAGCACGACTTTATAGGTCGTCAAGTCTCTGGGAACTCACAGCATCATCTGTAAAACAACGGCCTAGCCCATCAAAAGGCCGGGTACCGAGCCGCAGCCGTCATACTTGCCATTACCCTAAAACAATAGCAGGCAAACATGAATATTTCATGAAAACCACGTGAAGTTTCTGTGAATATTAGTAATTCAGACAAAAATTTGTCGAGCAAGTCTGAATTTGCATATGCCGCTTCGTTTGCATTATTATACTGGCGGAGTGGGATTGAGATGGATGCTGTTGCCCTCCTGGAAAAAGCTAGAGAATACCTGCCTCCGGCCAAAGTGGCTTTGGTTGAGGCAGCGTATGAATTTGCCTTAAACGCTCATAAAGGGCAGGTGCGGAAGTCCGGCGACCCATATCTAGACCACCCATTACAGACAGCTACGATGCTAGCTGGCCTTCAGCTTGATGCCGCCACCTTAGCCGCAGCCTTACTACACGATGTACCTGAAGATTGTAACGTGCCCCTGACCGAAATCGAGGCTAAATTCGGTCCGGAGGTAAGCAAGCTTGTTGATGGCACCACCAAATTGGGCAAATTATCATTGCGTCGCGGTGAAGCCAGAAAACGAGAATCTCAATCCCAGAACCTGCGAAAGATGCTGATAGCCACGGCTGAGGACTTGAGGGTAGTGCTGATAAAACTGGCTGATAGGCTGCACAACATGCAAACTTTAGCAGCCCTATCACCGGAGAAACGACGCAGCATTGCTCAAGAGACACTGGAGATATATGCGCCTCTTGCCCACCGCCTGGGTATCTGGCAGATAAAGTGGCAACTGGAGGATTTAGCTTTCCGCTACCTGGAGCCGCGCCAATATCATAAAGTGGCTCGCCTGATAGCCACTCGCCGGACGCAACGAGAGGCCTTCATAAATGAGATTACCCAGATACTAAAACAAGAACTGAGCAAAGCCGAGATAAAGACAGAAATCATAGGTAGACCGAAGCACATCTACAGCATTTACAATAAGATGAACCGATATGCGGCTCAAGGCAGGGATTTCAACGACATTCATGACCTGTTCGCTTTTCGGGTACTGGTAGATACAATTCCAGACTGCTATAAAGCGCTAGGTACTATACATAACCTGTGGCATCCTATTCCCGAAGATTTTAACGACTTCATCGCCAATCCTAAAGACAACGGATATCAGTCACTGCACACCACGGTGCTATGCCAGGGCACAACTCTACTGGAAATACAAATTCGTACCTATAGCATGCACCGAACTGCCGATTTCGGCGTGGCTGCCCACTGGCGCTATAAGGAAGGCTCCAGCCAGGACGCACACTTCGAAGACAAGATAGCCTGGTTGCGCCAGTTGATTGAGTGGCAGAGCGATCTCGGCAGCGAGGAGTTTCTCGAATCATTAAAAACGGAAGTCTTCATTGACCAGGTCTTTGTTTATACCCCCAAAGGTGAGATAAAGGCTCTACCCAAAGGTGCCACCCCGCTAGATTTCGCCTATCGCATCCATACCGAGTTAGGACATCGCTGCATAGGCACCAAGGTGAACGGCAGGCTCGTGCCCTTGAACTACGAGCTCAAGAATAGCGAAATCATAGATATTATGACCGCTAAGGTAGGCAAGGGGCCCAGCCTTGACTGGCTCAACCCTGACCTGGGATTTGTAAAGACTTCCCACGCCCGAGAAAAAATTCGCCAGTGGTTTAAGAAACAGGAACGAACGCAGAACATCGAACGCGGTAAACAGATTCTAGACAGAGAACTCAAGCGGCTAGATATTGCCATAACCAATATCGAAGAAACAGCACGCCTGTTCAATTATGAAAGCGCTGATGATTTTCTGGCAGCTATGGGCTATGGCGGCATTACTCCACATCAATTGGCGCTCAAGCTGGCCATCGAACCAGAAGAAATCCCTGCTATAACCAAAACCGTACGCAGCGAGAAGGCAACTGCAGCAGGAATTCAGGTTCTAGGCGTGGGTGACTTACTTACTCAACTAGGCCGCTGTTGCAATCCCTTGCCTGGCGACCCTATTATCGGTTATATTACTCGGAGTCACGGGATTACTGTGCACCGCAAAGACTGTATAAAT